>CAYLJH010000073.1:0-5965 GCA_964383685.1 uncultured Candidatus Bathyarchaeia archaeon
AATAGAGTTGCGTGAAAAGACACGACATAGTTCCTGATGAATAATATCTTGAGACAGGAACGTTTTTTTAAACCCAAAACAGTCAAAATATTGGTCGGGTAATTACCTTAGGAAACCATGTCCATCTGGACGAGAGGATCTTTCCAAGCGGGATTACTAAGGGTCCGCCCACAGATTTGTGTGGTTCAATAGAAAGGGGACTGTAGGAAAATCAGGGGTTCCTGACGAGGCCCCTGGTGTACTGGCTCGCCTCCAGGACCGCCCCTATGCTCATGCCCACCAGGCTCCTGATGGGGGTGTTGACGATATCGTACTCCGCGTGGAGGAACTTGTCGTATTCCACGAGCCGGTCGTGGCACCTGTCCTTGAGCTCCTGGGCCTTCTCGCTGCCCGATGCCTTGACCTCCTCGTCGAACATCTTGTACATGCCGCCAAGGTTGAACATCCGGTACAGGTCGTCGTGGCCCTCGATGCCGATCTTCTCGGCCACCGTGGCCTTCCTGGCGTGTACCTTGGGGTTGAACTTGAACGGCGGGTTGCTCACGTTTGTGTACTTGGCAATCAACGGCTCCACGTTCTCCCATGTCATCTTCTTCCACGGGGTCTCGGTCACCAGGTGGGGCTCGGCCTCCTTCCATGTATCAAGGAGGAAGTTGTTTGCCTCGTTCATCTTCTCGTTGCCATACTCGAACGCCTCGCCCAGGGTGGTATCGCTCTCCCTGTCGTCAAGCATCCTGGGCTCGTACCAGAGGCAGCACTCGGGGATGATGATGAAGCTGTCGGGGTTCCATATCTGGGCGTACTCGTAAGAGTCACACCCGTTGATTGGCTCAAGGTTGTGGTTGCCCGCCGCGTAGTGGCGCACGTAATTGCGTGCTGGCTGCAGGTACTGGGCGTGCATGATTCCAGGTGCCAGCATGGTCCCCGGTCGCTTCCTGAGAAAGACGTTGAACCTCTTTGCGGCGTTCTGCAGCGGCGCGTAAAGCTCGGGGCACGCGTGGGGCACCATGAAGCTGATGCCTCCCCACTTCATCATGTGGAGCGCGCTGATGAAGCTGATCTTGACGTTGTCGAAGATGCTCATCAATGCCCTTGTCTCGGCAGTCGGCTTGTTAAGGTCAAGCGGGCCGTACCTGAAAGGGAAGCAGCCGTCCGGCGTGATGCTGTGGGGGGTCCTGTAGTAGTTCTCGGCGAAGTTCAGGGTGGTCATGGGCCCCTTCTGGAAGTCCTCGTTCCTCCTTGCGCCGTCTGGGTCGCTGCACTTGACGATGTACCATGTATAGTCAAGGGCTTCCCTGATCTCGTCGTGTTTGGCCAGTGACTCGCTCAGGTATGTGAGGTGGTTGCCACCGTACGGCTCCTCGCAGTTGGGGAACCCGTGGAGGAAGGAGTTGAAATTGCCGTCGCCGATCTTCAGGCAGAGGATGGACTCGCCGAGGGTTGACTTGCCGATGTCCATGAGCTCAACGCTCTCAGGGTAATCCTCGGCCAGCTTCCTTGATGCATCGTTCTGCTCGTCAACGGTGAGAAAACGGTCCCAGTGGGGGACGTTATCGTAGATGTCTGAGAAATCGATCATGGAAATACGGAGCGGTCTCCGGTTTTAACGCTTGTCAATGAAAATTGGGTAGTGGTTTAGACCCTGTATGTCTCGATCTGCTCATTTGGCATTGACTGGGAGACCAGTTCCGTTGAATCTTCCTGCTTGAGGACCAGCTTGACCTGGGTGTCCTTGGGCGCATCAGAATAGCGAACGGTTATCGCGGCCGCCTCGTCCAGTGCCTTGTCGCTGCCCCTCGGGAATACCGTTGAGGGTCCCATGTAATCCGAGACCGTGAGAACTGCCCACCCGTTCCTCTCGGCGAGGCCCGTCAGTACCCGGTTCTCCTGCTCGTCCCTTCCGACGATGACCTTGGAGCCGTTGATCCTGAAGTGCCGTCCGAGCCGCAGGAGGAACATGTCAGGTACGTTGGGTGTGCCTTCGTGGTCAAGGTAGTCCCTGAGTTTCTTTGAGAACTGGGGATCAGTTAGTAGGCATCCTCCGCTTGGGCACGGGTAATCATACACGCCCAGCTCCTCGGCTAACGCTATCTGTGGCTTGCGTGTCCTGCCCTGGATGTCAAATAGGGCTTCCCTGTCAACGAGTCCCTCTTTCTCGACATCAGTCTCCTCAAGTAGCTTCGCGCTGAGGGGTCGTAGAATCTTGCCCTCCAGCCCCGCCTCTTTCTCGATGAGCTTCATTGCCGCCCTCCTCTGGCTGAACGGCCTCTGACCCACAACCTCGCCCGTCACGAAATAGTCCGCGCCGATCTTGTCGGCGAATATCTTTGCCTTCTTGAACATGTCGATCCTGCAGTCGATGCAGATGTTCATGTTGCTCCCGTACCCGTGGGGCGGGTCTACAAGTAGGTCAAGGAAGTCCTGTCCCTGGAACAGGTGGTGTACCTTGATATTGTTGTCTAGCCCGACCTGCTCCACCGAGCATTTGTCGCAGTTACAGAAAGGGGTGGAGAAGTGTACCGCCTCCGCGTCCAGACCCTGGTCAACGATAAGTTTCACTGCCAGGGTGCTGTCGAGCCCCCCGCTGAGCATTACAAGTGCCTTTTTCTTCTCCAATTTAACCACCGATTTTCCTTACAGATTGTAAACAGCCAGACCCTAAAATAATAACATTCCTAAATCTGGGGCCCGCTCGTGGACATTGTTGAATCGGCAGCAACAGCTACCGCTAGGATAGATGATAGTTTAGAAGGCGTTTGGCGGCTATGCGTCTATTCTTAGATAGCCGTTGTTGCGGAGCCAGTACGCCTGGTTCTGGGTGTACCTGAACACGATATCGGCACGTTTCTCAAAGTCGAACTCCCATGGACTGACGAGGACCACGTCCCCCTCACGCACCCATCTACGCTTCTTCATCTTGCCCCGGACACGGCACATCCTCGTGAAGCCGTCCTGGCACTTTACTCCCATGCGGGCCTGCCCATAGTTCTTGATGACTATACCAAGTAGGTCGTACTTGTTGGGTAGCTGCATCCTTTTCCGGATGTCGCCCTCGCTTTTCACTAATTGTTTTCCCAAGTTAACTCTCAGTGCTTCTACCACAGCGGGTACTTTTAAGTATCTTGTAATGGGGGTAGGGTTTTCCTCTACAATTGAGCCTTTTGCGCTCCGGAGGATCCCTGTTTAGTTATAGTTACACTTTTTTATACTCGATTGGTGTTAACATTAAATGGTTGACATGGCCGTGATACCGAGTATCGTGATAACTATGTTGGTCTACGGATGCCAGCTGGGCATCCTCTCTGTCGCGTTGTCACTCAACTATATCACGGATGAGATACCGAACTATGCCCTGGGCGGTATAATCGGGACGGGAAGCATGGTCAACTGGATGATGACAAGGGAGTGGGGGTTAAACCCGTACCTAGGCGTCCCGGTGGCGTTCCTGGCGGGGGGAATAATAAACACGGCTGTTTTCCTCGGCGTCATCGATAAAACGGTGAAGAAAGGAAGGAGTCTCGTACTGATCACCCTGGCCACGCTGGGGATTGAGTTCATTGTAACCCCCTTGAACAGGATTTGGTGGTTCTGGCTTGGGGAGCAGACACCCACCATGGATTTCTCCCTGTTCCTCAGGTTATTTGACTTGCAGCTGTGGGGTTACCCCATGGTATTCTATTTCTCGGTGGCAGCGGCGGTCTTAGCCTTGTCTTTTATCAAGTTCATATTTCCACGGTTGAACGCGGGCAGGGTATTCCTCGCGTTCTCGGAGAATCGGGACCTGGCCTCGGTCCAGGGGGTCAATATTAACAGGGTCAAGGCTTTCACATGGTTCGTCACAGGGGGGATAGCAGGTTTCACCGGAGCCGTCGCACCGCTTTTCTTTCACTCCTCCGCAGGCGTGGGCATCACCCTCGTTACCTCTGCACTGGCGGGATGCATCCTTAGGGAAATTAAAAATCCTGTTCATTCGCTGATTGGAGGATTCATGCTCGGGTCCGCCGAGATCGCCCTCACGGTTGCTGGGCAGGCGCTGATTGGAGTATGGATCGGGGAGTATCGGCCAATGCTTCCAATTATCGTCCTCTCTCTTGTGATGCTTTTCGCACCAGAGGGGGTACTGAACCGCGTAAGAAGTGTCAACTGAATGCACGTTTATAGATGGAATACCTCGCCCTGAGTCAGGATATGTCACTATTTCTTCAGTAGTTTGCTCAGTATCAGTAACAAAATTACCCAGCTAACCAGGAGTGTGTGAGGGCGTAGATCCACTGGTATCTTTTTCGCGGGAGGGAAATCGACAGGGGCGATCTCGGAAGCTATTACAGGAGGAAGGAAAACACTCTTCAATGCTGAAAGATAATCTCGGAAAGCTATCATTTCATCGTCGCTGATTTTATTGAACAACAGGAAGTGGCGGTCCTTTCCTACCCGGGTTCCGTTGATATCATCGAAGAAGACGAGGTAATCGATGCCCACATAGAGGGTCGTCGAAGGAAAGGACATTATTACTGATCCCCCATCCTCTATCCATTGGATCTGGGACGTGTTCAGGGGATCCATGAGCCACTCCGAGACGTTGAAGGTGTAGTGGGTCTCGGTCTCGGCGACCTCCTTGGACACCACCTCCCCGATGAATACGTGCCTGAAGTGCTTTGAACGCTCCTCAAGTGTGGGGGGAGAGGGTGGAGTACCGGGCATTGACCCGTAACAGGGCTGAACTGATAACGTGAGGAACAGCATGGCGCACACGAGCCCTATTGGTAATTTCATGTGGAGCTTCATGATCCTGTCTAGGATGGTTTCAGGTCATATAATACCACATTTTAGAACAGGTGTTAGACGCTGGTGTTATGTGTTTATAATCAGGTGTTCAGTGCTAACGTTGTGTGCTTATAAACAGGTGTTCAGTGCTAACGTTGTGTGCTTATAAACAGGTGTACAATATATCCACGTATGGCCGAAGCATCATTAGTAATACAAAATCCATGGTGGCTTGATGCAACTGCAATAAATACCGATAGAAACATTCGAAGTGTCGTTGAATCACCAGTACAATGGATTCCTAGGTTATTTCACATAATCGACATGGATGTTGATGCTGTATATACTCTAAGAGGACCAAGGCAAGTAGGAAAAACAACACTCGTAAAACTATTGATTAAAAAAATGATTGAAGATGGAATAGATGGACGCAGATTGTTTTATTGGGCGTGTGATATGGAACAGGGTCCAAAAGATTTGCATAGATTGCTGAATAATTTTATTGATACAACTAGACCCGTTTATAATGAACGATTATACATTTTTTTGGACGAGATTTCCGCTGTTAAGAATTGGCAAAATACAATAAAATATATGTATGATCTTGGAAAATTGGAAAATATAACGTTAATCTTGACTGGATCGCATTCAATTGATATCAAACACGCGTCGGAGAAACTACCTGGAAGACGTGGAGATGCTGCAACACATAATTTAGTGCTTGTCCCAATGAAGTTTTCTGAATTTGTTGAGATTAGAGATCCAAGTTTAAAACAATTAATAAGAAAAAATAATTTATTATCAAATAAACGAAGATCCTCAATCATTTTGGATATTGCGAAAGGTAATATTCCAGAAGAAATTAATGAATTGAATTTATACTTCGATAAAATAAATAATTTGTTTGATGAGTATTTAGTAACTGGAGGAATAATAAAGGCAATATCTAGTTACAGTAAATTAAGAAAAATTCCGTCGAATCTGTATAACGTATATGTTACGTCTACAATAGGTGATATTACAGGGTGGGGTAAAAGAGAACTATATTTGTCTCAAATTTTGAGAGTTTTGATAGATAAAATGCCCTTTTCGTTGAGTTGGAATTCGGTCCAAAAAGAAAGTGATGTGGGTAGTTCGGCCACGGTGGCTGAATATGTAGATTTGTTAAAGGCAAGTTACGTAATATGCCCAATTTATAAAA
>CAYLJH010000073.1:5975-8631 GCA_964383685.1 uncultured Candidatus Bathyarchaeia archaeon
CCTTTTATCTTTCATTCTCTTAATGCGTGGGTTAAACAAAGAGACCCTTTTGAATTGTGTTTAAAATATTTGGCAGATGATGTAAAGAAATCAAATCTAGTCGAAAGTGTGGTAGGAGACCATTTGATAAGGTTCATGTATAATCGAAATCCAAGTGACATGTATGATCCATCTAGAAATGTGTTTTATTGGGAAAACGGCAAAACAGAGGTGGATAACGTATTGAAATTGGACGACGATTATCTTGCTCTAGAAGTCAAATACCAAAATCGGATTGAGGGTGTTGATTACAAGGGGCTATATTCATTTTATGAGGCTCGATCACAATACAAAGGAATATTGTTGTCAAAAAATACGTTACAAACACATGAAGAAATCGTTACCATTCCAATACCAATATTCTTGTTGTTAGTTTAACAAAGAAAATTTGTTTTATTCAGAAATAGGGTTATAATTTTAAATCTGTCATCCTTTCCTTCCTACTTACCATTTCTTGAGAAAGAGGTTCCGACACCTTCCTATCTTTGATTTGGCTAAATATGGAGCGTTGTTTTTTCTTATTTTACTAAGTTTTTAAAAGTCATATAAACAACACCTGATAGAAAAATGTTGTAAGTCTTTTTTTACCCAATCCAAAACCACACCAAGTGTGAAAAAACGATAGAAGGTACTTGACGAGTGTTCCAATCAGTTGTTCAACAGGGGTTATTGATACAAATCTGGGCAGTCCCACATGCCCATTTTCCTTTTATTTCCTGAATGAGGCGATAGCCTAGCATTATCAGTGGTATTTATGACGAAGACAATCAAGATCGACGTGCTGGTCATCGGCGGTGGCTTGAGCGGCTGCATGGCAGCTATCAACGCATCCGATCATGGGGCCAGTGTCGCTATCATGGAGAAGAGCCACACCGAGCGCAGCGGCGCGGCCGGGACGGGCAACGACCACTTCTGGTTCTACGACCCCGAGATACACGAGCCGAGGGGCTGGACAATCCCCGACATGGTGAGAGACATCAGCACCGACGGCGAGTACGGCAAGACCAAGGGCGGGCTCATGGACCAGGAGCTGCTTGAGATAGTGGCGAAGGGAACAAAGGCAGCGGTTGACCGCCTTGAGAGCTGGGGCGTCCAGTTCAAGTACGACAAGATCTACCCCTGGAACCTCCAGTACGATGCACCAGAGGGAGAGAAGAAGTACAGGATCGTGCCCCAGTTCCAGTCGGAGCCTGATACCCTCAACTACGACGGCAGGGACATCAAGAAGCGCCTCACGGAGCAGTGCGAGAAGCGGGGCGTTGATATATTCAACAGGGTAGCCGGGACAGGGCTGCTCACCAAGGACGGGAAGGTGGTAGGTGCAACTGGAGTCCACATGAGGACGGGAGAGTTCCACGTATTCGAGGCTAAGGCGGTCATCATGGCCACGGGCATGGACCAGTGGAGGCTGTTCAAGCCCCACAACGGCCACTGGTTCAACAGCCAGAGCCCACCCTACATCACTGGCGACGGCGAGGCAATGGCTGTGAGGGCGGGAGCAGAGGTGTTCATTCTTCAAGCAGGTAAATCCCAGCACAACGGGTTCCAGTACTGGCGCAACATCATGAGGAGCAGCCCGTCAGCCACCACATGCTTCCCGGCGGGAAGGCTGGTCAACGCCGACAGTGAGGTCATGATCAGGCACCCCGCGGTACGCGAGCCAATGCGCAAGTACAGGCAGAACGTCGAGGACAGCGTGGCCGAGGGAAAGACCCCGTTCTACCTCGACTGGACCGACGCACCCGAGGAGGAGATACAGTACGCCGAGTGGGCCTACGGCAACGAGGGGCTCTGCTGGGCACTCAGGGAGATCATGAAGGACCTGGGGCTAGATTTCAGGACACACATGATCGAGATAGAGCTTGAGGAGCCGGGGAGGAACGGCGGAGGGTTCCTGGCACCGTTCATCGACACCGACTGCAAGACAAGCCTTGAGGGATTGTTCGCGTGCAGCCCCGTCCAGTTCGCTGGCGAGGTGGCGGCACCGACCTACACCGTCCTGGGATGGAGGTCAGGGGAGAAGGCGGCGGAGTTCATCAAGGATATGCCTGAGCCGGAGGTAGACCCCGACCAGGTCAAGGCCGAGGAGGAGAGAGTCCTCCAGCCCATCAACGAGGCCGAGGGCTTCACCTGGCAGGAGGTCAACATCGAGCTGAACCAGATCATGGAGGAGTACAAGAAGTACGTCGTCGGGTTCAACCCGCCGGGCGGGAGGAACAAGATGAGCACAACGGGGCTCAACAACTGCCTGGACATGCTCGCCTCGCTCAAGGAGGCAAAGATGAGGGCGGCGGACCCCCACGAGTTGGTCAGGTGCAACGAGGTCATGAACCTCATCGACGTTGGCACCCTCATGGTCAGGGCGGCCTTCGAGGAGGACCAGTTCAAGCGCGGGACATGGTTCCTTGGCAAGATGGACGGGGGCAACCCCGTGTTCAGGTCGGAGCCGATTAAGGTGATATACCCGTCACAGGAGGCCGCCTAGATGCCGCCCGTGTTCAACGAGAAATGCACGGCGTGCTACAAGTGCGTCGAGGTATGCCCAGGGGACGTTCTCAGGGAAGGTGATGGGAAGCCAAGGGTGGCCTACCCCGACGAGTGCAGCCACTGCGGCTCC
>CAYLJH010000074.1:0-1029 GCA_964383685.1 uncultured Candidatus Bathyarchaeia archaeon
GATGGCGACCCGCATCTTGGCGTTGTTGGGAGGGCATCCCACCGCGTAGCAGCCCTTGCCCCTGTTGTGCTCCTGGCAGATGCCCATGATGACGGGCCTGTTCTTGAGGCCATCCGGCACCTCGGCGTTGCTGCCCACGACGATGACCAGATCCCTGATCTCGCCCGTCTTTTTCATCTGCTCCAGGTCGTAGAAGACGCTGTGGATGGTGCCGTGGCAGGCGCTGCAGGCCCCGTCGCTGATGACGGTTACGCCCTCGGCGAAGTTCAGTCCTGTGGGTGCCCTCTCGAACTTGTACGTGTAGCTTGAGACTGGCTCTCCTACCACCTGGGGTTCGTCGTCTAGGTCGATGATCCCGGCTGCTGCTGCCTCTACGAGGTAGTCAAGCTCGGAGATGTCGAACCCCATGATCCTTGACGCGACCCTGTCAAGTGCGTAGATGTCGGCGCTTGTGATGATTGTGTTGAGCTCCACCTTGGGGCCGAAGCTGGGGCCGAGCCCCTCCATGGCCACGATGGCGTCCAGCACCGTTAGCGTGACGGGCACTGCCTTGTTGAGGTCAAGTATGCCCTTGACGACGCCGATCTTGTGGAAGTTGCGCTTCATGTACCTTGGCAGCACCCCCTTGAGGTTCTTGACCCCCAGTGTGACGCCGAGCTGGTCATGGGTCTTCATGACTGGCATGTTGATCCTGACATCGGAGTCCATGAACTCCTTTGATACCTCTACGACATCGATGAGCAGGGGCTCTGGCACGTCCACCTTGACTATCGGGCTGTTGTCAACGTCCACTATCTCAGCGCCGTTCTCCTCTGCCAGGGCCTTGATGCCGCTGAGCTCCAGCGCCTTGCTGGTCTTTGTAAAGTACCCCGCCCCCTCGACCACCATGACTCTTGACGCCCCGGCTTCCTTGCTGAGCCTGATCATGGCAGCCACGACTCGTTTGTCAGTGGTGACGCCTGGACCCGCGCCCTCGGGCGCAGCCGCCGGCGCGGGTGCGATAGTCGCTCGCCACGTGGGCGCGGGCGA
>CAYLJH010000074.1:1039-5917 GCA_964383685.1 uncultured Candidatus Bathyarchaeia archaeon
GTACTTCTCGATCCCGCCAAGCAGGTCGATCGACTCCTTGACTAGGTCGTAGACCTGTTCATCGGTGGGCTTGTCCCTGCTCCGTACAACTGAAACCTTGCTCATCCTTGTTCAAACAATATCTTTCCCGTGGTGATATTAAATCATCCAGTAGACACAAATCCCTGTGAGGTAACCCACATGTATGAAAACTGGTGAGGTCCGTTTCATTGGGACGGTTGTTGAGGTGAAGGATGATATCTCGGTTATCGAGATTGACCAGCTTTACTGTGATGGGCTCGACAAGCTTGACTCGTACAGTAAGATGGACGTACTTTTCTGGTTCCACGAGAGGGACGATGAGAAACACAGGAACGTGTTGAAGGTAATCCCCAGGAGGCATGGCGAGACCGAGCTGAGGGGTGTATTTGCTACACACAGCCCGTCAAGGCCGAACCCCATCGGGTTGACCCGCGTTGAGATCGTTTCCATTGACGGCTGCAGGGTGACAGTGAAGGGGTTTGACGCTTTCGAGGGATCTCCCATCGTTGACATGAAGGCAGTGTCAACCCGCAAGTCCTGATTCTCTTAGAAATAATCAAAAGCACAGCATGTACTACCCATAGCGTGGGCGAGATGCACTTATCAAAACACCTTGAAGGATATGACAGGGACATAGTTTCGGCGGTCCTCGGGATAGCCGAGGTCTCCAAGGCCATCAGCCGGGGTTTCATCACCCATCAGGGGAAAGCTCAATCAGACAACATTTACGGCGAGCAGCAGGCTAGAATGGACGTTTGGGCCGACGGTTTGTTCATCAAGGAGCTAGGCGAGTCCGGGCTGGTGAGGTACCTAGCATCCGAGGAGCAGCCTGAAGTGATGGAGTTTGAGTCCGAATCTGACCTCGGGATATCAATTGACCCGCTTGACGGCTCATCATTGCTCAGCGTCAACCTGACGGTGGGGACCATCGTCGGTATGCAGCGTGGTGGCGTCCTGAAGCCGGGCAACGAGATGGTCGGTGCCATGTACGTCCTCTACGGTCCCCTTACCGTGCTCGTGTACACATTGGGTGACGGGGTCCACGAGTTCGTGCTCAACGCGGACGGAGACTATGTGCTCAGGAATGAGAACTTGACCATAGGCTCCGAGAAGAGGCTGGGGCAGGGGGCGGCCAGGAACACGTACCTTCCGTTCCACGAGGAGTTCATATCCACGCTTGAGGCCGACGGTTACAAGATCAGGTTCAGCGGCTCATTCGTTGCTGATGTCCACCAGATTCTCCACAAAGGGGGCGTTTTCACCTATCCCGGTTATCAGGGTAGCGTGAGGGGCAAGCTAAGGCTTCTATTCGAGTGCGCACCGATGGGATACATAGTGACCCAGGCGGGTGGGGCGGTAAGCGACGGTTACGTCGATCTCCTGTCAATACAGCCGAAATCAATCTCTGAGCTGGCTCCGGTCTATATCGGCGGAAAACGGGAAATCGAGCTCATCATGGGGCTCCCCAAATAATTCCAATCTCTGCTGTTGTGTGATCCTGGCTAATAGGGTATTAATCCGACAAACCGAATTTAATCATGGGGACCGTGATGACGGTCATGTAACATTTATCCAAAATGGACCTCCAGAAATTGAAAGTGAATTCATTGTATTCACTTTGTAGCGTCAATACCATTAACAGTACCAGAGACAAAGCTAGACCAAGGAGAGCCAATTCCCACGCTATCAACCAAATGTTCGTTTGGAGGTCATAGCCTTTTTTCGCATTCATCTGTCCTCTACCCAACTCAAGCAAGGTGTCACGCCACTTTGTGACCATCCGGTGAACGTCTGTATAAAGGGCAGCCTCACTTGGTTGTATCTCAACACGTTCGTGGACGTGGTGGCCATTCAAATTCCTCACTCAGTCAGAAGGAGTGTTCCAGTTTTTCCTCAGGGTGTTCGGCTCACTCTGGATAGGCGCGTTGTTCATCGGGTTGCGAAGGGAATTTGAAAGAAAATAGAGTGTTTGATGCTTAGCACAGTTTAAGTAATTCCTCGGTCTTTTTGGGGATGCACCGCATGGCAAACTGGGGATGAACTTTGAACTACGACGAGGCTCTGGACTGGCTCTTCAACGTCAGGCGATTCGGTCCTGAACGGACACTTGTACCCACTTTCCATCTCCTCGAATTGATGGGCAACCCCCAAGAGGGCTATGGGACAATCCATGTAGGCGGCACAAACGGGAAGGGCTCCACATCCGCTATGATCGCGTCGGTCCTGCAGGCCGCCGGTTACAAGGTGGGCCTCTACACGTCCCCGCACCTTGAGGATTTCAGGGAGCGGGTCAAGGTGAATGGGGAGATGATATCAGTCGAGGACGTGACAAGGCTCCTCAACGACGTCCAGGGTCTGTTCAACAGGATGCTTGAGTACCCAGAGCCATTGCCCCTCCGTTTCTTCGACATTGTTACCGCTGTCTGCTTCAAGTACTTCCAGGAACAGGGCGTCGATTACGGCGTCATAGAAGTCGGTCTTGGGGGAAGGCTTGACGCCACGAACATCCTCGACCCCCTGGTCAGCGTCATCACTAACATTGGCTTCGAGCACGTGAACATCCTCGGCCCAACCCTTGAGGACATCGCCTACGAGAAGGGGGGCATAATCAAACCAAACAGCGTCCTGGTCACAGCCGAGGAACGAGACAACGTATTCAACGTGTTCAAGGAGAAAGCAGACGCTATTGGTACCAATATAATCAGGGTCACCGAGAGCACCAGCTCAAAGAAAAAGAGCGTGTCCTCGGGCGGCCAAGTCTTCAACCTCATCACCGGGAACGCGCGGTACGATGACCTCATAGTCCCCCTATTCGGAGACCACCAGATAACAAACGCAGCAACAGCCGTCTCCACCGTTGAGGTGCTTCAAGGTAAAGGCGTCGCCATAGCCGAGGAGGCTGTGAGAGACGGGCTCCGCGATGTCTACTGGCCAGCGCGGCTTGAGGTGGTGGGTAGAAACCCCCTAGTGGTCCTAGACTGCGCGAAGGACGCCGAGGCAACAGAGGCCGTGAGGAAGACAATCCAATCAGATTTTACCTATGACCGCCTGGTCGCAGTGGTCAGCATGTCCTCAGACAAGAACATCGAGGGCATGATCGAGAACATCGCCCAGGTCGCCGATCATTTCATCATCACAAAGCACAGTGTAGGCGGGAGAGCTGCCGAGCCCGATGTTCTGATAAAGGAGATAAAAAAGTCCGGGACACCGTTCCAGGTACAGGTTGACGGTGCCAAGGCATTTGAAACGGCAGAATACACGGCGGAAGAGGGCGATATGATCCTGGTCATCGGTTCCGTGTACCTTGCAGGGGATGCCCGTGCATACTTTGGGAATCAACCAGATGCCTGACCTTCTTTGCGAGCCTACCCGCGTCATTATCAATGAGTCGCCTGACCTCCTTGACCCTGCCGCTAATTTTCCGTGAAATCACCCGGCGGCTGTCCATGATGTCCCCCGTTTTCTCCGCCAAGCCCATCAACCCGCCCTCCGGGGAACACTTGAGCCCGCCGAGGCCCATGTGATCCATGAACCCACCTATCTTGATATCATAATCAATGGATGTGAACGGGACCCCGCATGACGCGGCCAGGACCAGGCTGTGGAGCCGCATCCCCACCACCATGGCTGACCCGCTTATCATCCTCAACGCCTTCTCAGGGGAGCCGGGCCTGGGAACTATCTGGGACTCCTTCTTCATCAAGTTCCTGATGACCCTGATCTCCTCCAGGTCGTTGTCCGGGGGGACGGTGTGGAACGGCATGAACACCACATCGTATCCCTGTTCAACCAGGCTGTCGGCGGCTACTGCCTGCATGTGCCTGACCCTGCCGATGGTGGATGAGTCGATCTTCTCATGGAACAGCTTCTTGTTTGAGTCCATCAGCCTCCTCGGGCAGAAGAAAACCTTGTTTCCCTTTCCATCCCCCCTCACTGACGGGTCAAGGAACAGCCCGCTGTCCCCCGTGAGGTCTATGCGGGTGACCAGCCTGCCCCCGTTCCTCAGCATCCCCCCGAGGATATTCTTGGATGGCTGGTCTCTGGTGCTGATGATGACGGAGTGCCTGAGGAGTCTCCTGGTTATCTCCCTGCCCTTGAGGCTGGTGATGGGCTTTGATCCCACCCCGAAACAGATGAGCTTCTTCTCGTTGATTGACGGGAGCCCCATGTGGATGATCCTCGACAGGTGGCCATAATCGTAGAACGGCGTCCCGCCGGTCACTATGCATGCGTCGGCCTCCTTGAAGAGGTCGAAGTAGGTCTTCCTGTTCTTGATGACGGTCCTGGGGCTCTCCAGCTTCACGGCCTCGACGCCGCATGTTCTCTCGGTGTACTCGGGGTCTATAGACAGCGCCGTCAACTTGGCCTCCGGGAGGTGCTCCTCAAGGATCTTCCTCACGCTAATCAGTATGGCCTCGTCGCCCAGGTTACCCGAGCCGAACCATCCGCCGTAGACAAGTACCTCCATCAGTCCTCCTCCATTTCCTCGTATCTCTCCAGGTGGAGGTCGATGACGTGCTCCATCTCGTACACCCCCTCAACGTGCCTTCTACCGTCCTCGCCCCTTCCCCGCCACTCATCAGACTCAAGTACCCACCTCAGTCCCTCCTCGTAGTCCTCGCGCTGGACGTGGAACCCGTAACTTCAGGTCAACCCGTCGGGGTCCTCGCCGCTGATAATCGGGGTCTTGTGGGCCAATGCCTCAAGGAAGCTCACGGGCAGCGCCTCCCTGACGCTGGTGTTCATCAACGCCCATGAGCTCGCCAGAATCCTTGATTTCTCCTCCTCCGTGACGAAGCCCGTCAGCCTGAGGTTGGGCAACCCCCCGTACCTCGCCCTGAGCTCGCTGTCGAAGGC
>CAYLJH010000074.1:5927-8624 GCA_964383685.1 uncultured Candidatus Bathyarchaeia archaeon
GTTCTACACCTTCTGCCACCAGTTTCAGGTTCAGGCTTTTGCCCATGGCGATGAACTTGACCTCAGGATGCTCCTTTGCCATCCTGAGGAACAGCTCCACCCTTTTCTGGGGGTCCCAGCGGGCGAGGAAGCACACGGTGGGCTCCTCGCTCTTCATGTCAACCTCCTCCGGGATGGGGACAGGGTTTGGGAGGAACTCTGGGGCCGAGTCAAGACCGTAAAGTTTCCGCGACTTTTCCACGAGGAAATGGGCCTGTGAGAACATGGTGTCAAGGAGCCTGCAAGTCCTGGCGAGGAACCTGATCTCTGCCTCAACCCTGAGTATGTGGCTGATCCTGCCGTACTTGGGGACAACCCTGGCTATCCTGCGCCACTCGTGCTGGTCATAGGGGTCCTGGAACGTGAGGACGTGCTTCCTCTCAGGCATGGCCAGGTGCGCCGCGTATGTGTTGTAGCTCAACGCCTGACTGTGGTAGATATCGGCGTCAGCCATCCTGTAGTACTTCAGCGAGTCCCTCCTAGACTGAATCGCGCTGATGGGGTACGGGCTGCCCTCGAATGTATCGAACCCGTAAACCTTGACGCCGTCAACGTCCTCGACGCATCCCTGGCCCTTCCTCCTGGGCGTCACCACGCATGCCTCGTGTCCCCTCTCGACCAGTTTCCTGCTCAAGGTCCATGTGATATACCCAAAGCCACCGTGGACCCCCCAGTGGAACATCTCGGGCGAGACATAGCAGACCTTCAACACAACAACCTTCACATATTCCTAACCCTTATTACTGATAACTGTTAGGGTTTTATGATGGTTTATGGGGTCGTTATTGGGCTCAGCCAGCGTAATTGTGCCCGTCTACAACGAGGGCGAGTGTATTCAGCGTAACTCACTGAGCCTCGTGCGTTACCTCAGGTCCATTCTCTCCTCTTTCGAGGTCATACTCGTTGAGAACGGGAGCAACGATGACACCCTGTCAAAGGCCAAATCAATCTCGGCCAAGCTCCCCGAGGTGAGGTGCTTCTCCCTGCCAGAGCCATGCCTGGGGGAGGCGTTGAAGACTGGGATGCAGAACGCCACGTATGACAAGGTCATCTACTTCCCCATCGACCTCTCCATCAACCTGGACTTCATACGCGAGTGCGTCCCACTGCTTGATAGTTACCACATCGTCACCGGCTCAAAGCGGATGAGCGAGGCCAGGGACGTTAGGCCGCTGAGGAGGAGGGTGGCAAGCAGGGGGTACCATTTCCTTGTCAGGACGCTGTTCAGGACGGACATAACCGACTCGACGTGCGTCAAGGGGTACCAGAGGGACGTGGCGCTTGAGCTCATGAACCATATTCCATCAGACAGTATGATCTACGAAACTGAGCTACTGCTTGAGGCCCAGAATGAGGGGCTGAGGGTACACCAGATACCCGTTACCGTGACCGACCCAAGGAAGGGACGGCAACCGCTGGGCGCAAAGGTGTTCACAAAGTTCCAGGGGCTCTTCTCACTGCGGATGGATGTGCTCTCGATCATCATGGGGTGCGCCATGTTCCTGATTGGGGTTGCCAGCATCCTGTTCCTGTCAGTCCAGAAACTTGTTTTCCAGGGCAGCGGGTTCCTGAACCCCTACAGTTACCTCTCATCCATGCTTCTCATCATCTTTGGGTTCCAGTGCGTCGTCTACGGCTCCTTTGCAAGGCTCATACTGCAGCTGCGCAGGGACGTGACCATGATCAGGACCGGAAACCCTCGTGCCCGAGCCGAGGACGCTGGAAACGTTTTCAAGGAGAAGGAGCAATAGGATTCACTATCAGGTGTACTCATTGTTCGAAGACGCATTGCTTATGATACAGACAGAGGGCTACAGGTTCGGAGTGGCTGCAGTAGCCTTGGTCGCCATATACTTTTCATACAGGACAGTCCTAGGGGTTCTCAAGCGGAGGGGCAAGGCCCTCGGCTTTGAGCCCCACGTGATAAACGCGTTGAGGCTCATCGTCAGGGTGGTGTCGATCATCGTGTCAAGTACCGCCATCCTCACCATTTTCGACCTGCCCGCGGATCTCTTCGTGGGGGCATCCGCCCTGCTGGGCGCTGCCCTGGGCTTCGGCTCAAGCCAGACAATCAACAACGTGGTGGCCGGGTTCTACGTGCTCCTCTCCCAGCCCTTCAAGGTGGAGGACTATGTCAAAATCGGGAGCCTTGAGGGCCAGGTGGAGGAGATAGCCATCAACTATACCAGCCTGTACACCCCTTCGTTCAACCTCCTCAAGGTGCCCAACACCCAGGTCATGAACAGCAAGATACTGAACCTCACCCATGAGGGCGTCATCAAGTACACTTTCACTATCGGGTTCAACTACGAGTTCAGCGACGAGGACGTGATGAAGAAGATCATAGAGCCCGCCCTCAAGGAGTTCTGCGATAATAGCGGAGTCGATGATATAAGATGCCCAGAGGCGTACCTTGAAAAGGCCAACAGGGTCGAGAGGGTCTACCTCATTAGGATGTTTGTCTCTAAGGGGGAGGCGGGCGTCCTGTACAGGCTGCAGCCACAGCTCATGCATCTCATCATGAAGAACTTGGACGCCCTCAAGAAGTCAAAGTAACCCCTCCACGAAAATTTCTTATTCCTTGCGGCTTATCCTAACCGTATATTCTGGTGAATCGATATGGCTAAACCAATTTGGATATCAAGAGACTACGAAGCC
>CAYLJH010000075.1:0-8603 GCA_964383685.1 uncultured Candidatus Bathyarchaeia archaeon
GGGGTTCCTCAAGCCGGGGCAGACGGTCTACGAGATCGCGGACATCTCGACGGTGGTTGGTAATCAGGATATCGGCCCCGCTGATCAACTCGGTAAACAACACTTTGCCTTCTTCGGTCTTGAGGTTCAGGGTGATACTCTCCTTTCCCCTGTTGAGGTTCACGTAGTACATGCTCTCCTCGCCAATGAAAGGCGGGAACTGCCTGCTGTCGTCACCCTTGCCCGGTATCTCAAGCTTGATGACCTCGGCCCCCATGTCCGCCAATAGCATACCTGTGAACGGACCCGCCAGGACCCTGCTCATATCGAGGACCCTGACACCCAGAAAAGCATCGGATTCAATCATGAGCTACATGGAATGCCATGATGTAATAAATTCTTAGTCGAGAAACATCGATGAACGTGCCCGCTGGGTAACGTTATAACCCGTCGGGCTAGTCACCTATTGAACTTAATGAATGACCCAAAACTCGCCTTCAAGCTATGGCTGGAGACCGAGGACGGCTACGTGTTCGGGCCAGGGGTCTACAACCTCCTCATAGCCATCGAGAGGACGGGGACCCTCAAGGAGGCAAGCCAGCAGCTTGGCATGAGCTACAGGTACGCTTGGGGACTCATCAAGAAAGCGGAGGAAAAGCTGGGGGAGCCACTCATTGATGCTTCGAAAGGGGGCAAACTAGGCGGGGGCAGCTCAACCATCACCGAGACCGGGGCCAGGTACATCAAGGACTTCGAGCGGATAACTGATAAATGGAAAGAATTCCTGGGCTCGCTCAGTGTTGAGGGTAAGGTCGTGAAGGTTGATGGAAATAACCTAGTTGTTTCGTTTGACTCAGATGTCAAGTTAAACATCGGTGATAAAGTTCGTTTGACAAAGACTTAGGCTACAGCGCAGCCCTCCAGGATAGTTAGGAAAGGATCAAATCTTGACTTTAGTTCATTTCCTTTCTCTGTGATCATGTAACACTGCTTCACATCAATTGAGGCACCTGGGCATTTAGCGATGTATCCAAGTTTGCGTAGGTCGTTGAGGTGGTGGTACACGTTCCTGATGTCGCTGTCGTTCATATAGACAAAGAAGTTGCTCTTTAGACAAAGCCAGATGTTATAGCCATAGCTCAGTTTACCCAGATGCTGGTGCGTGTGAATGACCGCCAGAATCTTCATCTTAGTCGCACCGCAGGTTCCTTTGGGTTTCGGCATTCGAGTTGTCCTCGAAATCCTTAAATAAATATCACAGAATTTATAATTTACGTATTGGTAAATTATCCATACTGCATTTTGTAAAAATAAGAGTGTTAAATGTGAGCAGACTGCAAAAAGAAAACAAGGATAGATGCCCAAGATGTGGCGGTTCAGAGTTCGTCAGTGACCACCAGAACGGTGAGATAATATGCTCAAACTGTGGTCTGGTTACAGAGGAAGATCAGATAGACATGGGTCCCGAGTGGCGAGCGTTCACACCTCAGGAGCGAAATAGCCGTCAAAGGACGGGGCTCGGCATGAGTTACACCCTATACGACAAAGGACTCTCCACCGTGTTCAAGGGAGACCGGGATGCTAACGGCAACAGGCTCAAGGACGAGACCCGCATCAAGATGGACAGGCTCAGAAGGTACGACAACCGCAGCAAGTTCGATGAGACCTGGAGACGGAACCTCAGCATTGCTATGGCTGAGCTGGACAGGATGAACGCAGCGTTACACCTGCCCCACAGTATCAAGGAGCAGGCCGCCATCCTCTACCGCAAAGCCCTGAAACTAGACCTGATAAGAGGCAGAAGCATCGATGCCTTTGTAGCGGCTACAATTTACGCAGCATGCAGGAAAGCAATGGTTCCGAGGCCCCTCAAGGAGATCTCAAAGCTTTCACCCAGGGAGCACGGGGAGATAGCTAGGACGTATAGGCTGCTCCTCAAGGAGATGAAACTGAAGATGCCCATCGACGGGCCCATGAAGTTCATACCCAGCATCGCCGCGAAACTAGACCTACGAAGGGATACCGAGCAGTTGGCAATCAAGATCCTGAGGAAGGCAAAGGAGAGGAACGGCCTTAGCGGGAAGGACCCAAGGGGACTTGCCGCGGCTGCCCTTTACATGGCATGCATCCAGAACGATGACAAGCGGATCCAGAAAGATGTCGCGAATGCAGCTGGTACTACCGAGGTCACATTGAGGAATCGTCTACGGGGCCTGGAGAAGATCTTGAAGGACGTTAGTTTCGTCGATGTTCGTGAGGTTGCAAACCTCCCCCAATAACCCCTAGTTTATTATCTGTTATTCCTCACAATTATCTAGGACTGATTGTTATGGAAAAGATACCAGGATTGGGTGCGGCATTCAAGAGTGCCAAAGTTATCTTTATGACAACCTTTGACGGCGACAGGGAGAATACGCGCCAGATGACCAATTACAACGAGGACCCCTACGGGACCATCTGGTTCCCCACTGAGAAGGACACAAAGAAGGTACGGGACATTGGGAAAGACAGCCGTGTGCTGCTTACCTTCCCCGCTGAGGAGAAGGGGGAGTTCTACGAGGTCACAGGTGAGGCCAGCTTCGCGTCTGAGGAAGAGGTGCTCTCAAAGTGGGAGTGGTGGTGGCTATACTGGCACCCAGCACAGAGGGACAGATTCTGGTTCCCGCGTGAACACGATGAGAGAAGGGTGATAATCAACGTAAAGCCCGTCTCAGCTAAACTCGTTAAAAAGTAACCTTTTTTCCTATCCTTTTGTTATTATCACCGACTGATTTGAGTGAAGAAAAACGTTCGCTGATGCAGGTACTAAATGACCAGATGTACCTGCTAATGGCCATCCTGGGAGTGCCAGTGCTGGGGATGCTCATTGCCGTCGGCGTCATTTACTACAAGAAGCCGGATAACATGATAGTCGTCTTCGGGGTGACCCTATTTGTCGCCGTCCAGTACATTCTCATGATGTTCTTCTTCATGAAGAAAATAGAGACGATGGCGGCGAAGGAAAAGGCCAAGGAGTCTACTGAAGAGGATGAACGGGTGCCACATTCAGACGAAGAAAAGGACAATGAAGATCAACTGGACCCAGAGGAAAAGCGCATCTTCCCCGTTGAAGAAGGCGGTAATTGATCCACAGAGGCTGTGAATGTAGGCACAGTTAACTAAATATCCGTTTTTTGAACCTCCAATCTTTTCTTGATTCGGAAGACTTTTTATCAAAAAGCAAACTCTATAGGTGAAACACATTGATGAAAAAGGTCACCATCATCACTCCACCCGAGTATGAGGGGCTAGTCCTTGAATCTCTAGGTCAATCACGCGTGATACAGCTAAAACATGTCACGGGATCAGAGTTCGAGAACCTTGAGGCCCCCGAATCGCAGACGGTGGATTATAAGGAACTCCACCAGAGAGTCCGGACCCGTTTGATCGAGCCCCTGGGCTTGAAGGAGAAGGACCTTGAGCATGTAACTCCCAGCGTAGATGAGCTGAGGAGTTTTGCACGGGACCCTGTTGGAAAGGTAGATGCCCTTATCGCGGAGACAGAGAGCCTCGTCGCCAAAATCAAGGACGCCCAGGACGGCGTCAATGCACAAAAAAACAAGTTAGTGTCAGAGCTAGATGAGAAACTCAAGGCCGGAGAGGTTGACCTTAATGATGCAAAGAGCCAGTTGGTCGAGAAACTGGACGGTATCCTGGCTGAGAAAAGCTCCAAAGCCAAGGAGATGGCGTCACTCAAAACACGCCTCGGTTACCTCCAGGCGTTGACGCCTGAGGATCTTGATGGCACAGCCGTTGGGGTAGTGAAATCGGAATTCATCCCCCAACTGGAAAGTTATCTGAAGCGCTATCCTGAAACCTCTTCAAAGGTCGCTGGTATCTCCGACGATGAGAGCGTTGTAGTTGTAAAGGGCGGGGACGAGACAAAGGAGTGGGCAAGTTCCCTGTTCCTGGTCTACGATGTCACAGACATCAAGGATGTCGTCGACGCAAAGGACCTCAAAGCCGCGAAGGACGGGGCGAAGAGAGACAAAACAATCAGCAAGATCCAAGAAGAGCTAGCCAAACTGGAGAAGGCAAAGGTCTCAGAGGAGTCCAAAGAGGAAAAAGACCTCAAAGGAAAGATAGCCTCCATTGACTCTGAGTACGAGAAGGATGCAGCCGACCTCAAAGAGGAATACGAGAGCAAGATCAAGAAGCTGGAAGAAGAGAGTGCAGCCGAGCCCGCCGATCAGGAGGCGCAGACGGCAGCTCTCGGAAACATCGGGTACTATGCCCGTGTGCTCAAAACCTACTCCAAGAAGAACGCGCCTGTCCTGCGTGGAAAGGTCATCAGCGTTCTCCAGGGATACAGCCCAGATGCTTCTATCTCAAAGCTTGAAAAAGCAGTTGCAAAGGTCGAGGAGCAGATCGGCGAGAAGCTATACTTGGAGATCAGCGAGCTAGATGCAGACGATAAACATGCACCTGTTCCCGAGACAGATTTCAAGAATAAGAGCCTTCAGCCTCTTTGGATCCTAACTCGTCTCAGGGGATGGCCTAATGCAGACGAGTTTAACCCAGGGTACATCTCTGTTCTCGTGTTCTGTTTCCAGTTCGGTCTGATGTTCGGAGACATTGGCCAAGGGCTGGTGTTCCTAGTCATTGGGCTCGTCTTGAGGAAGAAATTCCTAGATCAGCGGGGTATGAACAAGTACCTATTCACGCTGTTCATCCCAATGGGCATCGCGGCCATTCTCTTTGGATTCGCGTATGACTCGATATTCCTGTACGAGCACGCTATTAGCCACTGGCTCCACGATGCGCACATTACATTGCCCTTCAAATATCCGATCATGCCTAACCCCATGAGCGAGACAGGTGATCTCATGAACCTGATCTTCAAGATCGGTGCAATTGAGATCGTGTTCGGCACAATGCTTGGCGCGTACAACGCCTTCAAGCAGAAGAACTATGCTGGAATGATTGGAGAGCACGGCCTAGGTATGGGTCTCTACGTCGTAGGTCTGTACTTTAGCGCGGCCACAATGTTCACTGAGGGACTTGATATCATGGCTGTCGTAGCTGGGTTCCCATTCAAGCTGATGCTTATCGGTATGGGACTGAGCTTCATTGAGCCAATATTACACAGCTTGATGCATGGTCACGGCGTTGGCGGAATGGAGTCCATCGGTCAGGGTATCGGTGGTCTACTGTTGACCTTCGTCGAGGGACTGGCCAACATGTTCAGCTTCCTAAGGGTTGCGGCTTTCGCCATCGCACACGTGAGCCTATCAGGCGCGGGCGAGGCAATGGGACACGCCATCGACAACCCATTGGCTGGAATGGTAATCATGAATATTATCGCGCTGACATTCGAGTTCGTCTCAAGCAGCGTACAGAGTATCAGGTTGCTCTACTACGAGTTCATGGGCAAGTTCTACCACGGTGAGGGCAAGATGTACAAGCCTTTCACCCTCCCGGCCCTAAAAACCAAAACAGAGTAATTACTCTATATTCCATTTATTCTTTCAATCCTCCCTAACCAAGAAAAGATTATATGTGGTCAGGCTGACTAACCGCCAGAAAAGGTGAGGATTGACGTCGTCAATCTCGTCATCTGATCAAAGACGGAGAAAGTCTACTAATGTTAGAATACGCAACACTAGCCGCTGCGATTGCTCTATTCGCTGGAGTATACGCTATGGCGCAAGGTGGTATGATCAACGCTTCTGCCGACATGGAAGGCAAAAGCACGCCCTGGGGAGCAGGTCTAACTGCTTTCGGTGGGTTTACGATCATTATGAGCTTATTTTTTATGATCGTCTTAATATTTGGAGGAGGTGAAGGTGGTATGATTCCTGAATCGGCATGGCCTTTGCTGACCAGCGCAATGACTCTAATCGGATCCGGTTTCGCATCGGCTCTCTGTATTATGGTTGCTGCCAAAGCCGGAGGTGACATGCTCATTGAGAGGCCAGAACTATCAATCTGGGCTCTCTTGTTCATTGCACTCGGTGAAGGTCTAGCAATTTACGGTCTGATTATCGCCATCCTACTTAGCGGTTAATTCCGCGCCGGGATTGGACGATATCCCCTTTTTATCTTTTTCAATTCTCCAAAAACTGATTACCCAAATCATGTAAACTTTAACGTTTAAACAAACTAGACTTGAAAAAGCTTATAATATTAACACATTCATTAAAGCACACATAGTGATTAGTGGCAATCATTAGAGGAATGTATGATGAAGTTCAAAGCATTTGTTTATGTGACCCTAAAGAAGGGCTACAGCGACCCCGAGGGGGACACCACGGCCGATGCCCTTCAGGGACTAGGCTACCCAGTCGAGACTGTGAGGGCCAGCAAGGCTTATGAGGTCGTGTTCGAGGCGGAAGGAAAGGAGAAAGCCGAGGCGCTCATTGACGAAATGTGTCAGAGACTACTAACGAACCCCATCAAGGATGACTACAGGCACGAGCTAAGTGAGCTGTAATGAGCAGGATAACCGAAAGTAACCTGCCCTTCAGCCATCATCTCGTTGACTTCATGAACGCCTCTGACGAGGAGCTCGTGGAGATCGGGGAGACCCTTGGGCTGGGCCTCAGCCTGGACGAGCTAAAGTATATTCATAACCATTACATCCTCCTTGAGAGGAAGGCCACTGATTTCGAGCTGCAGACATTCGACCAGACCATGAGCGAGCACTGCAGCCACAAGACCTTCGCGGGGGTAATCGACACCCCTGAGGGAAGGGTCAACGGGC
The DNA here is from genome assembly GCA_964383685.1 of uncultured Candidatus Bathyarchaeia archaeon. Taxonomy (GTDB): domain Archaea; phylum Thermoproteota; class Bathyarchaeia; order TCS64; family TCS64; genus RBG-16-57-9. The sequence continues at coordinate 6,722 of CAYLJH010000075.1, forward strand.
TACTCAAGACGTATTTCAAGAGCCTCATAGACGAGCTGGAGCCAGAGTGGTGTTTCAGCGTCTTCGAGGACAACGCGGGCTTGGTGGATTTCACCGATGATATCACCATCGCCATCAAGGTCGAGACTCATAACCACCCAAGCGCCATAGAGCCCTTCGGCGGGGCTGCCACCGGCCTGGGAGGTGTGATAAGGGATATCCTAGGTGTATGGGCTAATCCAATTGCCAACACTGATGTCCTTTGCTTCGGTCCCCTGGACTATCCGCACGAGAAGCTACCTGCGGGCGTCAAGCATCCCTCATACCTGTTCAAGGGCGTGGTGGACGGGATTGGCAGTTACGGCAACAGCATCGGGATACCGACAGTCAACGGCGCAACCGTCTTCGACGAGGACTACACGGGGAACGTTGTGGTCTATGCCGGGTGCATCGGGGTCCTGCCAAAAGATCAGTACAAGCGCGAGATCAAGGCGGGTGATTACTGCGTGCTCGCGGGGGGAAGGACGGGTCTGGATGGTATCCACGGCGTCACCTTCGCCTCAGTTGAACTATCAGAGGAGTCCGAAGAGACCAGCAGGTCAGCCGTGCAGATAGCCAACCCCATCGAGGAAGAGAAGGTCAAACGGGCCATCAAGCAGATCAGTGAATTAAAGCTGGGCTCGGGGATCACCGATATCGGCGGCGGCGGGCTGAGCTGCGGGGTATGCGAGACCGCGTCTACCTACGGGCTGGGAATCGAGGCGTACCTGGACAGGGTCCAGTTGAAGGCCGACGATATGGCCCCCTGGGAGATCTGGATAAGCGAGAGCCAGGAGAGGATGCTCATGGCTGTCCCACCCGAGAACCTTGAGAAGGTCAAGGAGATATTCGAGGCAGAGCAGGTCGAGGTCACTGTACTGGGCAAATACAACGAGTCCGGCCACGCGAAAGTATTCTACAATGACGAGTTGGTAGGCGACATGGTTCTTGAGAACCTGTTCAACCCTCCAAAGCTATTCAGGGAGACAAGCTGGAAGCCGGTACCCATGGATGACCCTGAGTTACCAGCGCCAGATGACCTGGGTGAGGTGCTCAAGAGGCTGCTGGCATCGTTCCAGATCTGTAGCAAGGAGAAGGTTATCCGGCGCTACGACCAGGAGGTCAAGGGCCAGACCGTCATCAAGCCCATGCAGGGCTGGAACGCGGGCCCGAGCGATGCAGCGGTGATCAAGCCACTCCACGATATCTGGAAGGGTGTCAGTGTGGCCAGCGGAATCAACCCCAGGTATGGAAAGATCGACCCGTACTGGATGGCTGCCAGCGTAATAGACGAGGCAATAAGAAATAGCGTGTGCGTCGGTGGGCGCAGGTGGGCGCTATTAGACAACTTCACATGGGGTAACCCCGAGCTTGATGACAGGCTTGGCGGGCTCCTCTACGCGTGCAAGGGCTGCTACGACACAGCAAAGGTGTACGAGGCCCCCTTTGTATCGGGCAAGGATAGCCTGTACAACGAGAGCCCAATGGGGCCAGTTGCACCTACGCTTCTAATAACGAGCCTGGGCATCGTACCTGATATCAGGAAGGCAATCACCATGGAGCTCAAGGAGGCGGGCAACGCCCTGTACCTCCTGGGCATTACAAAACACGAGATCGGTGGAAGCGAGTACCTGAGGCTCCACGGCGAGCTAGGGGGATCGGTCCCCAAACTGGATGCAGCGGCCAACTTCGCGGCGTACAAGAAGCTACTTGGCGCAATGGATGCGGGGTACGTCAGGGCGTGCCACGATGCTAGCGAGGGAGGTCTAGCGGTTGCTATAGCAGAGATGGCTTTCACTGGCGACCTTGGTGTTGATGTTGACCTTGCAATGATCCCCGTCATCGGTGATCTAAGGGATGATAT
>CAYLJH010000076.1:0-8562 GCA_964383685.1 uncultured Candidatus Bathyarchaeia archaeon
GGTTTCTCAGCTTCATGCAGTTCATCAGGCTGGGCTCGTACTACACCTTCATCGCGTGGATGCCGCTGGTACTCCGCGAGGATTATGGGTTCAGCATCGTCGCTACAAGCACCGCCATGTCAATACTGAACATCGCGGGCATCTTTGCGAACCCAATCGGAGGGCTGGTCTCGGACCGGCTTGGTGAGCCGAGGGTTCTGTCTGGTGGGTTCCTGCTGCTATCCGCGCTGATATTCACCTTGGCGCTTCAGCCGGTCGGGGTGCTCCTTTACGTTCTGATCTTCCTTCTGGGCTGGTTCCTCAACTTCTCGCGGAGCCCCTCCTTCACCATCATCCCGCGTTTGTTCGGCACGGAGTCAGCGGGAAGCATATCCGGGATCAACAACACCTTCGCCAGCTTTGGCGCGTTCGTGTTGCCCCTCCTTTTGGGTTACATCCGCGATTACACAAGCAGCTATCAGGTGGGCTGGTTCACTTTGGCGGCTCTCTCCCTTTGCTCCTCCGCTTTGCTGCATTTCGTGAAGCCCGACGAGTGAGAACCTTTTTCTTAAACCTGCCCTTCTCTGTTTTATAGGTGCCCGGATGTCATACTGTCCCTCATGTGGAAACGATGTCAAAGAGGATGATGTGTACTGCAGCAAGTGCAGGACCAACCTCAAGAATAAAGTTACGTACCGTAAAGTAAGCAGGCGAGTTGATTTCGACTGGAAGGATCATGACGATGACCAGTACGGCCCGCTAATCGGGGGAGGCATCGTCATCTGGCTCGGCGTCCTGCTATTGCTTCAGACCCGTGGATTGCTTAGCGGTGGCGATTTCGGCGGCTTCTTCATGATAGGAATCGGACTCATACTTCTTCTGCGTGGGGTCGCCGCGTACCAGCAGACTGACGGGCATGGTGATGGCTTTGGGTACTTGACCGGCGGGGGCATAATGATGCTCATTGGGGCAGGTGTCGCCTTCAACATCCGTGACTGGTGGGCCTTCCTCATAATCGGATTAGGGCTGCTAATAGTGGGTCGCGGGCTGTCCAATCGAAAATAATCGAACAATCAAACCCCGTAATATTTCACTCCCTTCTCTAATGATTGATTTAAAAAGCCGTATATGCATGCATAAGCCATGAAAAGACAATTTTCACTCACCGTAGCAGAGTCAAAGAGGCTGATCGCGAAGGGCGTGGCAGCCCTTCCTGAGGTCATACTGGCCATGGAGGAGAGGACCGTGGTTGTGGCAACCGGTACGACCAACGCATACGTCCTTGAGGAGCTATGGGGAAAGAAGATCGACAAGCGGGCTTACCGCAGCGGGATCACAACCCCGAAGGAGCCTGAGAAGGACCCAAAGGAGCAGCCTGAGAAGATTGCTGACAAGGTTTTCATCAAGGGAAAGGTGGCCGACGAGTACGACCGCATCACCATCGGGCCCCACCTGAACAAGGGAGACATCTACATCAAGGGCGCGAACGTGCTCAACTACGATGACTATGTTGCAGGAATCCTCATCGGCGGAAAGGACGGAGCAACCATCGGTAACACAATCGGCCACATCATCGGCAAACAGGTGAACCTGGTCATCCCAATCGGCCTAGAGAAGCTCACCTACGAGAACATCAACGAGCTGCACATGCTAGCATCTGAGGAGGACTTTGAAGGACCCCGAATGTGGCCCATTGTTGGCACAATCATCACGGAGATCGAGGCACTTGGACTACTGACAGGCGTTGATGCTTACCTGTATTCAGCAGGCGGTATTGCTGGAGCCGAGGGCGGCGTCAGGATACTGATCGAGGGCACCGAGGAAGAGATCAAGGAGACCCTTGAGCTAGTCGAGTCCATCAAGGGCGAGCCTAGATACCTCCTCTAACCCCCTTCTCTTTGTAAAAACCCAGATAATTTTATAGATACCCCGCATCGAGATGGAGCCTTAGTCTGGATTGGAGCAACCATGTCCAAGGGAGGCACTATCAAAGAATGTATACCTGTAATGCCCCTTGGGGCACAATGAGCAAATAAAGTGACTCGATGAACAACTCACCGATCATTAGTAACGTTTTAAACCACATAATCACCCCGTTAAGAGTTTCAGCCGGTGAATAATTGGGTCTAAAGACAAAACTCGAAAACGTATATTATGGGTACTGGGTGCTCCTTGGTGCTGTCCTACTCCATTTTCTTGATTCAGGGCTTTATTTCTACGGGTTCAGCGTCTTTTACATGCCAATTCGAAACGAGTTTGGATGGAGCGCTGCCGTCGTAGCTGGGGCCATCAGCTTCTCAAGGCTTGAGGGCGGAATCGAGGGGCCGCTGATAGGATACCTCATCAAACGGTTCGGTCCTCGTAAGATTATCACCATTGGCGTTGTTTTGACCGGCATCGGGTACATGGCGATGATCTACGTTGACAGCCCACTGATGCTGTACCTGGTCTACGCGGGGGTTCTCAGCATCGGCTACAACATGGGGTTCACTCACGGCCTATCAACACTGATCACGAACTGGTTCATCAAGAAGCGCACGAGGGCTTTGAGCCTGTACGCCCTCGGTGCGGGCCTCGGAGGCGCAATCGTTGTTCCATTGATCTAAAAAGCCATGACACTGTATGGCTGGAGGACAACCGCGATAATATGTGGACTAGCCTTCTGGGTCTTTGGGTTACCCGCGGCGTACATATTCAGGAATAGCCCCGAGGAAATGGGGCTCTTGCCTGATGGCGTGAGTCCAGGGTATGATATTAACCAGGATACCGGGGAGACGCAACCCGCCGTTGAGGAGCCGGAAATCTCCACAAGGGACGCATTGAAATCAGTGACGTTCAGACGCCTTCTTTTAGCAGAATCCCTTCGAACATTTCTTCTGGGATCAATTGTCCTTCACCAGATCCCTCACCTTGTAAACATCGGGCTAAGCGCTGAAACAGCCGGCGGGATACTTGGTATGATGATCTTCGCCAGCATTCCAGGGCGGGTTCTCTTCGGGTTCCTCGGCGACAGGATAAAAAAGAATAATCTACTTGCGGCAACGATGATAATCCAAGGTATAGGAGTCCTGATCCTAGCCTTTGCAAGCAACATTATCCACGTTTATGCGTTCGTCGTGATCTATGGCTTGACCTACGGCGGCTGCATCCCGTTGATGATGGCGTTCAGGGGCGATATATTCGGCAGGAAAAACTTTGCCCAGATGTCTGGCCTCATGTCACCCTTCAGGATGATAGGCAACGTCGTCGGCCCAGTGTTAGCCGGATATCTTTTCGACGTAACGGGAAGTTACAGGATCGCGTTCATAGCGTTCGCATTCCTTGCCGCGATGTCTGGAATCAGTTTTTATTTCGTAAAATCTGACCATTTGTAGAACAATTATATATCTCTCCATTCCAACTTTATATTGATCTGCATGAAGGCTTTCGTTTTACTGAACACTGAACTCGGGATGGAATCCGCGATAATTGATGCCTTGAATGGAGTCGATGAGATCACCAACATACACAGTCTCTACGGAATCTACGACCTTATCATTGAGATGGAGGCCGATTCCATGGATAAGATCAAGGAGGTTGTGTTCAACAAGGTGCGACGCCTCGACAACGTCAAGAGTACAATAACCCTTCTGACCTACGGGGACCCGCTCGTCAACGAGTAGGTATCCCAATTCCTATTCTTTTAGTCACACTACGAACAAAGTTTACCCCTCTCAATTCAATTTGAGGACCAGAGCCTAACGTTGTCTGAGCCCCCTTTCGACAGCATCTGGTCCTCACCCTGGATTCTGGCTCAATTATGAACAACATATATTTACGACAAACTGAACCACATTCTTACAATGTCAGATTCAGGTATTGGGTTCGGAGGTTTCCTCCTGGGGCTTGGCGGAGGTTACTACCTCTTCCAGTACATAGATTTTAGCTTCGATCTCATAAGCTATCTTTTAATCTTAATGGGCGTGGGGATTATCCTCGGGGCCGTGCTGTCCAAGGGAGGTAAATCACCGCTCTCAGACGTGTTCGGAGGCGTCATCGGCGGACTGATCTTTGCAGTGTTCCTGACACAGGGATTTGGGATCGTGGGTGATTTCACAAACCAGTGGGACGACATCTCCTCACTTACCTACCGGGCGACTGATACGGTAACCTTGGAGACCCCGGTAGACGTGGATGAACTGGTTCTAACCGTTGAGAACGTCAACGGCGTGATCGATGTATCTGAATGGAGTGGCGACAGCGTAAAGATATGGCTGGAGATCCGGGCCAGGGGAGACAACGACGCGGATGCAGAGAGAAACCTCGACGATTTCATCTACAACCTAGATGACACGACGGTCGGCGCAACTCAGGAGGTATCATTGACCTTCCCAATCTCATCGAACAAGTGGAACATCTACACGGTCTCCGTGTCCATCAGTGTACCCGAGGGCCTTGAGACCGAACTTGTTCTGGGCTCCACGAACGGTAGGATTGATGTCACCGACATGGTTCTCCAGAGCGTTGATGTGGATACCACCAACGGCGCGATCAACCTTGACCATGTTACAAGCGACAGCATCTACGCCGACACGACCAACGGCGGCCTATTCGGGACGATCACATCACCACTGACGAGGTTCCGCACCACCAACGGCGTCCTTGATATCGAGCTATCGGCTCTCTCAGGGGAACACGACTTTGATACCACCAACGGGATCATCGACCTCAAACTGCCCACGGGCGGCGACATAGGCTACAGCTTCAACTTGGACACCAGCATCGGGATAATCGACGTGAACCTCCCCGATATTGACTACAGCGTGGACCGGACACGGAACAAGATCGGGGAGACAAACGGGTTCAGCTCAAAGGAAATCCAGATAACCATCAAAGCAGACACCACCATCGGCGCTATCGAGCTAAACTAGCCCTTTTTTTGAGGCAAATTACCGTGATTGTCCCACGATGGTTTAACATAACGTTTTAATAAGATGTATCTCCTACACCCTGTTACACTGACAGGAGATCTCATAATATGTCAAGAGAATTCAATTACATTGTCAGGCTCCACGGCACCAACATCGATGGAACCAAATTGGTGCCCTACGCCCTCACCGACGTCAAAGGTGTAGGCGTACGACTCGCTCGATCAATCGTTAAGCAGTTGGACCTGGATGCTACTGAGAGACTCGGTAACCTCGGTGACTCGGACGTCAAGAAGCTGGAAACGGCTATTGATGATCCTGCGAGCATCGGTTTACCATCCTGGATGCTAAACAGGCGCAAGGACCCCATGACGGGAGAAGACCTGCACATGATAGCAGCCGACTTAGACCTTAGGAATCGGGACGATATCGACCTGATGAGGGAGACAAGAAGCTGGAAGGGCGAGCGCCACTCACGTGGACTGAAGGTACGTGGACAGAGGACGAAAACCACTGGACGTACAGGCAGGAGCGTCGGCGTCAGCCGCAAGAGCGTACAAGGTAGGTCGCGTGAATAATGGGAGACCCCAAGAAGAAACAGAAAACCTACAAGACTCCAAAGCGTCCCTACGACAGCGACGCACTCATGGAGGAGCTTCGAACCATCGGAGCCTATGGTCTTAGGAACAAGCGTGAGCTATGGAAGGCCCACACCGAGCTATCCCACATGAGGGGCAGGGCGAGGGAACTTCTAAGCTTGGACGCAGAGGAGAAGGCAACCAGGCAGGCGCTTATCATCAACAAACTGGCCAAACGCGGACTCGTAATGGAGAACGGGCGGCTAGAGGACGTCCTGACACTGAGCGTCGAGGACCTACTTGAGAGGAGAATCCAGACTTACATTTACAGGAGAGGGCTGGCCGCAAGCCTATTCCAGGCACGCCAGCTTATCACACACGGCCACATCTCAATCAACGGCCGAAAGGTGACCTCACCGAGCTACCAGATAAAGGTCACGGACGAGGAGACACTGGACTATGCAGCCGGCAGTCCATACCACAACCCAGCCCACCCACTGAGGATGGAGCTTCAGGTTGAGGAAGCCGTAGAGGCAGCACCATCAACGGAGACAAGAAAACTTGAGTGAAAGTGAAAGATGGGCAATCGTCCACATATTCAGTAGCTTCAACAACACAATCATACACATGACCGACCTAACGGGCGCCGAGACCCTCGGCATCGCAAGCGGCGGCATGTTCGTCAAAGCCGACAGGCTCAAGCCGAGCCCCTTCGCCGCAATGAAAGCAGCTCAGCACATCGCCAGCGTGGCCAGGGACAAGGGTGTGAACGCGATTCACATCAAGGTCAGGGCACCAGGCGGGACTAAAAGCAAGACACCTGGACCCGGCGCACAGTCAGCCATCAGGATACTGGCGCGTAGCGGTTTCAGGATCGGCAGGATTGAGGAAACAACACCCATTCCCCACGACGGCACACGTAAGAAGGGTGGACGTAGAGGAAGGAGACCTTAGGCGCAGGGTGGGGTAACCTTGAAGACAACCGTAATCAGCCTGACAGACGACACCATTAGGTTCATCGTCTCAGGTATAGACAATGCCTTCGCTAACACGCTGAGGAGGACCATGGTAGCTGAGGTCCCCATCATGACCATCGAGGATATCTTCTACTTCGATAACTCATCATTAATAGCCGACGAGATCCTGGCCCACAGGCTGGGGTTCACGCCGCTCATAACAGACCTTGACAGGTATATCCTACCTGAGGACTGTGACTGCAACGCCGAGCTGGGATGCCCCAATTGCAGGGCAGTCCTGACAATGGATGTTGAGGCAGACGAGGAAATAGTAACCGTTTACACCGGGGACCTAATGCCAGACGACCCAGCAACCCTTCCGGTGAGCGCAACCATACCTCTGGCAAAGCTAGCACCAAAACAGGCCATCAGGTTCGAGGCGTACGCCCAGCTTGGCCAGGGCAAGACCCACATAAAGTGGAGCCCGGTCAGCATGTGCGTTTACCAGAACGTATCAATGGTCCCAGTTGAGGACAAGGCTGCGGCCGAGGAGTGCATCATGGACTGCGGCGACGCCGCTGAGATGGTGGGCGACGCGGTCAAGGTAATCGACATTCAAAAATTCGAGTCATGCAAGAGGTGCAGGGAGCTAATCTCAAGGGAAGCCATCATGGGGAACCTTGTACCGGACGAGTTCCTGTTCACCGTCGAGAGCAACGGGGCACTCACGCCAAAGAGGATAGTGGCCGAGGCGGTCAAGATCCTCAAGGGTAGGCTGAGTGAGCTGACTGCCAAGATTGACGCGGATGAGCTACATGACGTGATCAGCGAGTTTGAGTTCTCAAAGCAAGTGCAGCCCACGCCAGCGCCAGCAATTGATGACTCTGAGGACAGCGAGGAGCCCGAGACCAGCGCTGACTCCGAGGACACCGATGAGGAAGTAGAGACCACAGGAGAGAATTAACAATGAAAAATCAGACACTTATTGACACGATCACGACATTGCAGAGAGCCAACAAGGCTTCAGGCAAGGCCATCTGGAGGGCCCTTGCCAAGGACTTGGACAAGTCCAAGAGGAACCGCGCATCAATCAACCTAAGCAGGATTGACAGGCACACCGAGGAGGGCCAGTACGTGGCCGTCCCAGGCAAGGTGCTTGCAGCGGGCAACCTCACAAAGCCGGTGAAGATCGCGGCTGCCTCGTTCAGCGAGGGAGCCATCGCGAAGATCACGGCGGCCAAGGGCGAGTACATGAGCCTTGTCGAGCTTGTCGAGTCGGGCGTTGAGCCCAGCAAGATCAAGATCATGAAATAATCCCCCCTTTCTAACACACTTTCTAATAAAATTCGACATAACACTCTAGATTATTCTATGCTCCACAGGCCGATTTTTATAAACAACTCAACGGCGTCAGTTAGCCCCTCGTACTCAGCGACTATGCCCTACTCAGACGGGATGCATGTAGAAAATATCCGGGGGTGATAAAATAGGCCCCGTTTACTCGGTCTTGGCTTTCTCTTCCTCAAGCCAGGCGGTCAGTGCGGCCTCGTCGTCACCCTTCATGAGCTGGGCGAGATCGGCGTCAAGGTCGCTGGGTTCAATGAGCGCGATCCAGCCGTCGCCATACGGGGCGTCGTTGATGATTTTTGGGTTGCCCTTCAGCGCGGGGTTGATCACCGCGATGGTTCCGGCGACGGGCACCTTGAGGCTTCCAACCCACTTGCCTGACTCCACGCTTCCCAGCGTCTTACCGGCCTTCACCTTCTTGCCTGCCGGCCTGGTCTTTATTGAAACCAGCTTTCCAGCCGCATCGGCGGCCCATGAGTTGTACCCCGTCCTCACCTTGTCCCCTTCAATCCTGACCCACATGTGATCCTTGTGGAAGTACATGTCGTCCGGGAAATCGAATCCCTCTAACTTAACCATGATGATCAGATATCCTGTACCATTATTCGATATTTATGGTTGTCTCACCCCGGTGAAACATTTTTAACAGGGCTCGCAATAAGGAGTAGAGCGTATGGGTCTGTAGCTCAGCAAGGCCAGAGCGGTGGCCTCTTAAGCCATTGGCCGTGGGTTCGAATCCCACCAGACCCGCCATCTTTAAGGTTCAGAACCATTATATATATTGAAATTAGTAAT
>CAYLJH010000077.1:0-4863 GCA_964383685.1 uncultured Candidatus Bathyarchaeia archaeon
TGGATATCTCACCCCTAACCCATAACGGCCCGGTGATCCCGTCCTCATCCACCGTTACGACGATACTTGGCCCAAAATCGGGCTCAATAGGGGAGCCCTGTTTGTCCCATACAACCAGCCGCCCTGATGGGCAGTCCTCTGCCTCCTGGATGGCTATCTCCCTGTATTCAGGGGTGTCGCTGTGAACAGTGAGGTTCCATATATTTCCCGCCCGCGTGCAGAAACCCGAGTCCACACACAGGGGTTTGTTGTCGGTGAGCTTCAGCTCGGGGCCATTGAATGTCTTCACGTTTTCCATGTATTTCGCGTAGCCAGCGGTCTCGGTTCCATCGAATTCAGTTGTGATGTGAGTGCCGTCGCAGTATGGCATGTTTTTGGATTTTCCACAGCGGCAGAGGGCGTAGCTCTTGCGCTGAGGGTAATTCTCAACTTCCCTCCACCTGATTTGGTAGCCCCTGTCATCGACCTCGATGACCATTTTAGAAAGCGGGACATTTCCCGTTACAATATAGGGGCCGTTCAATGTGACCTTGATCCGTGGCTTTCTTTCGCCCGTTTTCTCCGCACCGGAACTCATAGAATTAAATGAAAACCGGTGTGATATAAACCGTTAACGAGCTACGCTCAGCAAGATGCTCTCTCATACGTTCCAGAGTGCGGCTTTCCCCATGTACTCGTTGACCTCCCACTCCCTGATGGATGTGTTGTCAACGTCCACGACGTATATGCTGTGCAGCCTCGCGTTCCTGATCTCCTCAAGGCTCACAGGCGGGTTGGTGTAGTACTGGTCGCAGAGGGACTTTAGGTAAATAACCTCCTCCTCAGTGCGGAACCGCGGGGGCTTGACAAGGCTTGTCGGTATCTGCATGATATAGTACGGGGTCGTGGCCAGGATGAACTTGTTCGCGAACGCGCTGTAACGTGTGATCTTGCTCGTGACCCTGGCCCTGAGGTAGTTCACAGGGTCCAAGGCGTGGTCGGGTGGGACGAAACCCGTCTCTACCTCAACTATCAGACTGCCGAAGCCCTTCTTTGCGTAGATATCCGTGCTGATGCCGTTGAGCTCGTGCTCAAGGTCAACGTTGAATCCGTCCTGCACCAGAAACTTGGCGCATATCAGCTCCATGACGCTGTGGTTGATCTTGACCCTGCGCTCCCTGTACATCTTGAGCAGTGAATCTCGAAGGTCCACGACCTTACGATACTCTTCTTGGGAGAGCTCGTCCTGGATCTTCTTTACGACGTAATCGATGTCCTCGATGAACTTGTTTACCATACCTGAACTCCCCCAATAGACCTGCGATGCGCACTATCATTTATAAAACGCACCAATCGGGTCAATTATATAAAACAATCCAAGTATAATAGGATGATTCTTATGGCAAGAAAGAACGTTTGGCAGATCTTCAACGAGGAGACACCCGGAATCACCGCTGCATATGAAAAAATGTCAGAGGCAATCAACATAGACGGATGTCTGGACGAGAAAACAGTGATCCTATTAAAGATCGCAGTGTACTCGGCTATCCGTGACCCGATAGCCCTGCGACACTTCGTGGGCGTGGGACTGAAATCCGGTATCAGCAAGAAGGAGATCAAGTCAGCAGCAATGATGGCGGCAGGCGTCGTAGTAACCTATGGCGAGATGGCTATGCCCATCATCCAGGAAGTAGAGGAAAGCCTCTAAAAATATTTTTTTAAACCCATTTTTTCAAGGAAGCCGAATGAATCCACCTTGTAGAGGTGGCTGACACATTTGCAGTCGCTGCACCCGAAACGCGGGATTGGTTCACCATGCCCCGCCACCTGAGCTGCCATGATGCACTCCAGCTTCTCCCCGTTGTCGTTCATGTAGATGGAATCCATGGACACCAGTGGTTCCCTGAGAAGGTAATCGATGTGCCAGTGGGTCACGTCGTGCTCGCCCCTGCTGTGCTTCAGGTGGCGGTCAAGTCTAGGAATGAGACTGTTGAGAGCTGAACCCACGTAGATGTACGCTCCCTTCGTGAAAATGATCTCGCCGAGTGCGCCCACCTTGATGGTGATATCGTCCTCGACGTTGATGCAGAGGCAGTATGTTCCCTTGACCGGCACACACCATCTACTGGTAGCCGGTTTATAGAGTTTCAGAAAAGGGGTCTAGTGCCCACAGAACCGGAGGATAGACAGGGCCAGCGTCCTGACCGTGGTCTCCAGGTCCTTGATGAGCACGAACTCGTTAGGCTTGTGTGAGTCCCTCACATCCCCTGGGCCGAACAGCAACGTTGGCGTGTCACCCACGTTTACCAGGTGCCTCATATCAGAGCCGTATGTGACGCCCTCAAGCTCGGGTGAGCCTCCCGTCGTGTCACTGAACGCTGATACAACCGTCTCAACTATGGGGTCCGAGACCGGGATGCTGGCTGGCTTGAACTGTCCTCCCCGCCACTCCATCTTTGGCGGGTGCTCCCTGAGCCACGAGTCCGCCTGGACGACGGCGTCAAGTGCATCTGTGAACTCTTTCTGGGCCGACTCGATGTCCTCGTCAACCTCGATCCCGTACCTGCCATCCGCCACCAGGGTCTCTGGGACTGATGAGGGCCAGTTACCCGTCTGGACCTTGCCGATGTTCAACGGTATTGGCAGCTTAAAGTTGGAGTAAAGCGGGTCATCGACCCTCTCGTTTCTCCTCTTCTCCAGTTCGATGAGGGCGTTGTGTATTGGTATGAACTTTTCAAGTGCGCTGACGCCCTCCTCCCTGACGCAGGCATGGGCTGATAGGCCGTGAACCGTGATCTTGAAGCACAGGGCACCAGCCTGGGCCGGTGCAACCTTGAGCCCCGTGGGCTCCATGATTATGGCCCCGTCCGCCCTGTAGCCCCTGAGGACGCATGCCAGGGCACCTACCCCGCCGTCCTCCTCGCCGACGACGCTCTCGATGATGACCTTGCCCTTGAGCTCGACGCCGGCGTCCCTGATTGCCTTGACCGCGTATATGGCGCAGGCTAGGCCGCCCTTCATATCAACCGAGCCCCTCCCCATGACCTTCCCGTCCTTCGCGGTCCCCTGCCACGGTGGGTTGTCCCAGTTTGATTCATCCCCGGCGGGGACGACATCGATGTGCCCGTTGAGTATCAGTGATTTGCCCTCGTCGACGCCCATTACTCCCACAACTCCGGTGCCCTCCTTCCTGTCCACCTCGATGCTGTAATCGGGGTGCTTGCTGAGCTCCTCCAGGTCCAGGCTCCACTTGTCAACCTCCATGCCGATGGACTCCAGCTTGGCCGCCACGTTCTCCTGTGCCTCTTTCTCGTCGCCGGTCATGCTGGGGATTGATATCAGCTCACAGATGTAGCCCACCATCTCGCCGATGTCAATGCTGTCCAGTACGCGCTTCTCTACCTGGTTCAAATCATTGCCCCCTCAGGATTGGCCGTGTGAGGCACGTCGGCCCTCCCTCCGTCTTGAGGCTGATCTCGACGCCCTTGTATGTGATGACCTCGCATCCAGCGTCCTCAAGTTTCCCCTGGACCTCAGGCGTGCAGTCAAGCATCATGACCTTCCTGGGCCCCAGCGCAAGGACGTTTGTCCCCATCTTGTTGAACTCGTCCTCCGATACATCGATCATCTCGACGCCCCTGTCCCTGAGCTGTTTCCAGAACGGTACAGGGAAGAGCGGCGAGTATATGACGGCCAGGTCGTGGTCGGCGTAGCTGATGAGGCTCATGAGGTGCAGGCAGGCGTCAGACCCGTAAAAGTACGGCAGGTCCACCGGGACCACCTTGATGCCGCTCGGCTCAAGCGCCTCCCTCATCTGGACGAGCCCCTCCCTGTTTGTCCTGAACCCCTGGCCGATGGCGATGGTGTCCTGGTCAAGCCACAGGGTGTCCCCGCCCTCGACGGTTGCCTCGCCGTGGATGCGGTAATGGATGGGTATGTCCAGCTCCTTGAGCCTCCACTCCATGGGTGCCTCCTCGCCCCTCCTGAGGACCTTGCCCATCTGGAAAATGATAGCGCCCTCGTCCGTGATGATTGCCGGGTCGTACGTGAATATGGAGTCGGCGTGGTCAGGCTGGTGCTCCGGGTGGTAGATGATCTCGACGCCTTCCCCCTTCATAAGATCAGTGAACGCATCGTGCTCCCTCTGGGCCTCCCCAAGGTCAAGGGGGCCCGTGTAGTGCCACTTCTCATAGTCCTCCACGGCGAACCCCGCGTCGGGTCTCTTGACCATGACCCGTTTGAGGCTCGTGACCATGCTCTGGCTTCCATAATTTTTACCCATACAATCAATCCCTAAGTGGTATTCCTCCTCTTTGCACTGATATAATACTTGACTCGCCTCAAATGAGCGATAATTCTCCAAGGCATTCATTGATTGCAATTTAGCCCCTACGTAAACCTGTTAATATTGTATGTATCAGGCAAAACCAAAGGTTACGGGCTTAAATATTTGCGCCCTATACTAAACCACATGATTTCCAAAGTCCTTGTCGTGGGTAACGGCGCGAGGGAACACGCCATAGTCAAGAAACTGGCGCAGGAGGAGGTAGAGATCACGGTCGCCATGGCCAAGCTCAACCCAGGGATCGCCCAGCTGAGTAAACGGGTCGAGCTCATGGATATCAACGACCCCTTCAAGTACGCCCAGTTCAAGGACGTTGACCTGGCCTTCATAGGCCCGGAAGCCCCGCTGGCCGTGGGCATCTCCGATACACTCATTGAACTAGGCGTGACGGTGGCCGCCCCCTCAAAGGCCCTTGCCAGGCTTGAGTGGAGCAAGGCATACGCAAGAGAGGTGCTTGACAGGAACGGGATCAAGGGGAACCCGACGTTCAAGGTATGCAAATCAGAGGACGCTGTCAGGCACCTCTCTTGCGTATGCCT
>CAYLJH010000077.1:4873-7772 GCA_964383685.1 uncultured Candidatus Bathyarchaeia archaeon
CAGGGCTTTCCTAGACGAGTGCCCGGATGTTGCCGTCAAGCCCGATGTGCTCACCGGCGGAAAGGGCGTCAGGGTAACCGGTCAGCACCTGGTGGACAGGGATGAGACTGAGGCATACGCGACTGATATGATCAACAAGGACGGGCTGGTGGTGCTTGAGGAGAAGCTCATCGGCAAGGAGTTCACGTTACAGGCTTTCGTCGACGGGACGAGGCTTCACTACATGCCCCTTGTCAGGGATTTCAAGCGGGCCTACGACAACGATGAGGGTCCAAACACGGGTAGCATGGGAAGCTTCAGCTGCGCGGACCATGCCATGTCTGATCTGCCAGAAGAGACAATCAACACGGCGAAGCGGATCATGCAGGAGACCATTGACGCGGTGAGGGGTGAGATCGGCCCATACGTGGGACCCATCTACGGGGGCTTCATGGCCACAGATGACGACACTTACCTCATCGAGTACAACTGCAGGCTAGGTGACCCCGAGGCCATCAACGTTCTGAGCCTCCTGGAGACACCGCTGACCGATGTAGGGTACGGGATGGCAAATGGCAGGCTGCCTGATATCAGTTTCAGCGAGAAGGCGACGGTATGCGTCTACCTGGTACCCGAGGGATATCCCACAGCACCGGTCAAGGACCAGCCCATCTACGTGACCGACGGCGTCCAGTCCGAGCTATACTACGCCTCTGTCTACGATGACGCTGGGGTCATCAAGACCACCGGCAGCAGGGCCGTGGCGTTGCTTGCCAAGGGAGAAACGGTGACAGAGGCACGGGAAAAAGTCTACGACGACCTCGGAAAGATCACCGGAAGGCTCCACTTCAGGACCGATATCGCCAAGGGAATCCCATAACCTTCTTAATCTTATCAATAACATTCACGGTGGGGAGAATTTGTCGAGGAACAAGCTGGCCGACCTTGAGGCGTTGCTGTACGCCGCCAGTAGGCCCATAGGGCTGACGGATATCGTCACCAGGTTAAGGCTTGAAAACGAGCGAGAGGCCGCTGACCTCATCAAAAAGCTCGCCAAGACCTATCTGAACGACGACAGCGCCATAGAGATCAGCATGCTGCCCAAGGAAAGGGTTGTTCTCCAGCTCAGGACCGATTTTACAAAGCAGGCCAGCAGGTACTCGCTAAAGCCCCTGCTCACAGAGGGGCCGCTGAGGACTCTTAGCTTCATCGCGTACAACCAGCCCATCGAGCAGAAGGCCGTGGCAAGCGCAAGGGGGAGTCAGGCGTACAAGCACCTGAGGCTCCTTGAGGAGATGGGACTAATAGACCGTGAGAAGGACGGCAGGACCAGCATCATCAGGACCACCCAGGACTTTGCCGATTACCTGGGGCTCAGCACCGACAGGACCGTCATGCGCCGAGAGCTCAGGAGCATGTTCAGGAAGCTTGAGCTGGACCAGATGGAAAAGAAATAGGCTTTTCACTCCGCCGGTCCATTATCATCCATGAGCAAGAAGGCTGTAGCTCCAACGATTGTGGCCGTGATTCTATTCCTGTCTGTTTTCATCTACAACCAGGGGTACCTTGAACCGTTTCTGGGGGAACCGGAGGACACTGAGCCTGACCTGCCACCCGCTGGTGGCACCATAACCATCGCGGCGTTCAACATCCAGATCTTTGGAAAATCCAAGAGAGCGAAGGTTGATGTAATGGATGTCCTCGCAAACACGGTCAGGGAGTTCGATATCGTCCTCGTCCAGGAGATCAGGGACATATCCGAGACCACGGCACCCATCTTCCTTGAATTAATCAACGCCCTGGATGGCCCCGAGTACGCGTTCATCCGCAGCGAGCGCCTCGGCAGGTCCACCAGCAAGGAAGCTTACGCCTACTTCTACAACACCCACACCGTCTCATACCTTGAGGGCACCGCCCACGTATGGGACGACGCGGATGATATCTTCGAGAGGGAGCCCTACATCGCAAGCTTCGTCGCGGGTGAGTTCGATTTCACCCTCGTTGGCATCCACGCCAAACCAGATGACGCCGTGAACGAGATCGCCAGCCTGACACTGGTGTTTGACTCAATCAAGGCGGGGCAGCTTGAACAGGACATCATCGCAATGGGGGATTTCAACGCCGACGGCAGCTACTACGACGAGGACGATGATACCCAGCCGCTCAGGGACTCCATCTACCGGTGGACTGTTTCAAACGAGTTGGACACCATGACCAGGACTGACTGGACCTACGACAGGATAGTGATGCTTGACTCGACCTACTCCAGCGAGTACGTCATGGACTCAACGGCGGTCTACCTCTTCAACCAGGTCCACGGGCTCAACCAGTCATTCACCGAGGATGTCTCAGACCACTTCCCGGTGTATGCCGAGTTCAGGGTAGACGGACCTGACGACGACTGATAGAACAAAAACTATCCGTGATTCAGTCCTTTCTGTACGCTATGAGGCTCCAAAACCCCATTGATTACCGCAAAATACCATTTTCCCCTCCATGACAACGTTTTATAGCCACCCATCTTAGTTTGGGGTGGTGAACTAGCGAAATGAGCGAGCAAGCAAGCACAATTCAGATAATAGCTTACATCGCAGGTATGATTCCTAGCGTCTACTTCGCTTACAAGCTGATCAAGGAAGCTTACCACTACTTGACGAAAAAGGAAGACGATTTCCTGTAATGGAACCACGTGAGAAATTCTGCCCCTACTGCGGGACAATGATACCGTATATGGATGAGATCTGCCCATCATGTAACAAGGCTCAGCCACCCATGCCCGGTATGAGGACCTCCTACGAGAAGCCACAGAAGAAGGTTTGGCTGGCGGTGCTCCTCAGCCTCCTCGGAGGCGCGGCGGGCATTGCCGGCCATGCGGACGAAGTTGGGCCAGACCTCGAGCTCCATCAGCAGACACAGCGCC
>CAYLJH010000077.1:7782-8526 GCA_964383685.1 uncultured Candidatus Bathyarchaeia archaeon
TGGAGGAAGGGGATGGCCTTCTTTGGGGGAACATTCCTCATGGGTTTCTTTCTCTTCGATGTCATTGATTACAGCCTGATAATGATGTTCGGCACCATAATGGCCGTTATTTCGGCCTACGATGCGTACGCGACCCTGAAGGCAGGGGTAAAATAGTTTTTTCCATCGACCTGTTTAGGACCCCGTTAACGCTTACCTCTTAACGTCCAAAAGCTCCAGACCACGATCACGAAGACAGTGATCACCGCTATTGTGGCGAATACCACAGACCGGTGGACCAGGTTGTGCTCCCTCACGTACTTCAGGTGGTCGATGCCGATCATTATAGCCGCCAAAGCCGATGTCACGCTGAACATGTCCATGATCAGCGCGTTGGTCGCCGACTCGATTAATGTGTAATAAACGCCTCCCAGCCCTGTGATGAGCACCATGACCTCGAACAGGCTCTTGTTCAGCACCAGCTCCGAGATATTCTTGTCCCTGACCTTCTCAAGGGGCTCTGACTCGTACAGGCACTCCAGCCCGCAGTAGAAGTACGTCTTTCCCCCGAACTTTAGCGTATAGTCCGCTTCACTTGGCTCAACCTCCTTGCCGCAGACCACACATTGGACCATACCACTGTATCTTGAACGGCGGTTAAAAACCGTGACACAATTGTTTAGTCGGTATTCAACGGGTTTAAAGCGGAAAATGGCTTTTCCTATCACGTGAATCATTTTTGGAGTACGAGATAAAAGACTGGAC
>CAYLJH010000078.1:0-8506 GCA_964383685.1 uncultured Candidatus Bathyarchaeia archaeon
GTCGCCAATAAGGGGTACACTGACGCCATGGCGATCAGGATCGTCACTAGAAGTATTTCCCTGGTCCTACCGTTCAACACTTTAATTCTTTCCATCAATAAAAGTCAACTCCCCAGGGTGTCACGAAGGGCAGCGGGGTAACTATACTGCCTATCCCGTTCTCGGGCCCCCCATCGTCCTCGATCTCAATCCTGATTCCAGTGGTGGACGCGCTCAGCTCGCCCAGGTAGCAGTACCCGACCATCTCTGCGCCCCTATTCATCTCAACCCACTGGCCATCGCCTTCATCTCCTGTCGTGGGCTCAAACTTACCGCTGGGGTTAGCCAGAGTCCCAATGCATATCCCCAGAGCCTCGGTCTCACCGGGCTCAAGTGTGCCCACATCCCATGTTATCCTGTGGAAACCGAACTCCGGGTATGTCCATGTCTGGTCGTTCTTTATCCAGCTGTAAACCGAGTACGTCCCCTGGCTTGCCTCGATGAGCCTTGGGGCGACGTTGTTCTCAATGATGTCAACGACTGTTATGCCGGTGATCGGTATCGAGCCAGTGTTCCGGACCTCGATGGTCATCTTGAACAGGCTCTCGAAACCCGCCGCTATGGCTATGTTCGTCCTGTTTGGGTATGTGATGTACTCCCCAGTCTCCGGGTCAGTGTACGTGCCGTCCAGGCTCTTTCTGATCTCTAGCCTCGGCTTCCAGCACCCCATCTCGGCGCTGCCCTGGATGCTGACCTCGTCTGTCCATCCCCCGTATAGGACTCCCATGGTCCAGGATGAGATGATGATGCAAATGGCCAGTATCTTGACGCTTAACACGATGTTCCTCTTGCGGTGGCGTCTCACCTGATCCACCTCCACGAGTTTTTCCATCCGTACCTGATCCCGATAATGACCCCCAAGGCTGATAACCCACCGAGGGCATAGTTTCCGATCTGCCTGTTACTCTGAACCCTGTTGATCACACTGGTTGTCATGATCTTGATGTAGAGGGGGACCCACCCTATCTTCGGGATGATTGATAACAGCCTCCCCCTCACCTGTTTGGCCGCAACGGGGTCGTCCGGCACGCTGTTCGCGTCCCCTTTGGTGATGAAATATGTCCCTCTGCCGCGAACCTCGATAACCCTATGCATTATGGGTGTGGGCCCTACCATGTAGAGCAGCACGTCCCCGATCTTGATGTCGGTGGGGTCTACATTCACTGAGACCACGATATCTCCTACCTGGATCGTAGGGGTCATGCTCCCGCTGACGACAACCCTTGGCTGGAACCCCAGCAGGCCCGTCGAAGACCAGACGATAACGACCATCACCGCGGCAAATATGAAGCTCCCCAGAGTGTTCTTGTCTTCCTTGAGGTCCCTACCGCTCCTGAAACCCCTTACCCCTGCCTTTATGTAATCACTTAACGAGGCAGTGGCAGCAACGCTGACGAACCCAACCGTGGGTACCATTACCCCGATCAGTGACTTGAAACCCCATGGTAGGTCCGGTAAGATCGGGGAGACCCACATGAAGACCGTGAAGGGCATTCTGTAACAGACAGCTGCAATAGGCCCTCCCAGCAGGCTCAGGTACGTTGAAAGAAGGTTCTCCGATAGGCTTGGAAGAAAAACCTCGCCAAGGTACTTGACGTAGAGGTACCTATCCTGGATGTTGAATATTCCAGTAAAGGATGTTGAGGCAAACGTGCAAAGCAACGTTATTCCCGAAATCATCAGGTTGAAGTTCATTCCTCTGCTGATTTTAACGAGATAATATCTGCACAACTCCAATCCCACCAAGGACGGTAGCACCCTGATGAGGTTGAGCAGGATTCCGACAAGCGTCCGGGCCGCCGGGCTTTTCCCGAATTTTGTGAGAATCCCGGCATCAACAAAGAGGAATATCTGGACCACCGCGATTACTACCGCGATTTTTGTTATTTTGATGCTCCTAGGCCCAACCAGGAAATCAAAACCTCCCGCGATAAGCGATAATAACGCAGTGATAGTGCCCCAGTACACTAGAGGGACAAAGTATGAAACCAGTCCCCCCGTGATGTAACTCGATTTTAAAACTACACTCCCCGCTAGGGCTCCGATAACGATTAGGGATTCGGGGGTGTTTTTGAACATTTTATCACCAAAAAAAATAGGAAGGAATTTAGGATTCCACCTCGTAGAGCTTGTTCCACTCGATGCCCTTGATCTCTACCCTGAGTTTGTAGATGTGGCACTCCCTTGCTGGCTGCAGGAAGTGCAGGTCAATCTCGCGTTTATCAGTAGTGCATGGGTCGATCGGGACGGGGAGGCTGTTGGTTAACCTCATATCGATTACCTTGTTCTCCCCTTGGTCAACCACTCCGTTGCAGTTCAAATCCTCGTAAATCTCATACTCCTGTGAGTTGATCTTTTTGACGATCAAGTCGCAAACGAATTGCCCTGTCTGACTGCTCCATAGCTCCCCTGTGGCGTTGTACTCGTACACGCTAACAGGGATCGTCCCTATGTTGTGCAGCAGGTAGGTCGTCCGAACATGGATACTCGGGTAGGTGTTGTTCATCTCGATGATCAGCTCCTTGTATCCATACTTCTCGGAGTGGACATCCTGAACCAGCTCCTCGTACCATGCGTCGCAGCTTGCTACATCTTTCCCAAGGTACTCTCCTACGATGAGTTGCCCCTCATCATTCACCTTGTGGAACTCTGTGCAGATCGGTGGTTCTTCGTCGTCAAATACGAGGGTAAGGCTACCCATATTGGCTACCCCCACGATATCCACTTGGTCAGTCCATCCTGCGAACACTATTCCAAGTGAGCTCATCAGTATGACGAGCCCGAGACAGGTAGCCACTTTACTTGACTTCATTCAAGGTCACCCTAGTCCCACTCGTAGTCCTTGTTCCACTGGATCGCATCTATAATGAAGCCCCACTTGTAGATGTGGCACTCCTCTGCATCCTGCGTAAACTCGAACTCGATCATGGTCTCGTAGCTGTTGCATGGCTCTAGCTGTACAGCACTGGGGTCCTGTGATAGCGGGACCTCGATGCTGAGCCTCCAAATGATGACATCGACTTGCCTATCAGGATCGTACAGTGTACCGTTGTTCCTGAAATGCGTTCCATCATAGCTCCAACCCTCCTCCACCATTTCCAGGTCCCTTATGTCCGTCAGGTCCTGACTTGACTGTACTTCAGCCCCATCAAACATTACCCGGAGATGCGCTGGAACCGTTCCCGCGTTCTTGAGGTAAAACTTGATATGAGAATCGTACTGTGGATAAGCATTGTCGACTGTGATGATCATTTTCTTCGCCACAGTGGCAGCTGGTTCATGATGGACGCTTTCCTCGTAGTCCTCCAGGGTTACGGTTGTGTTTGCGACCCATGGCTTGGGTACAAAGCTTTCAGGCCCCGATGAGGGCGCACCTGTTCCGTCTTCCGGGAAACCGTTCGTGGTCTCAAGGACCATGAAGGGCTCAGCCCAACCTTCTGGCAACGGATCCGTAAGGATTCCTACGATAAAGTCACCCATGTACGCTGTTCCTGTGATGTTAACCTGATCAGTCCAACCTGCAAAGGCTACCCCGACAAGGCTGAGCGCTACCAGTGTAACTGCAAATGATGCCATCAACTTGTTGTTTTTCATTTTTTCTTTTTTCTCCTTTTTTTGGGCGTCCGCGTTTTAGGCGCGTTACGAGGTGCCCTGACCCCGGCAGAATTCCATCTGCCTTGGTTGGTCCATCTTTGAGGCAGGACTGGTGACGGTTCACCGCCCCATCTTTAACCCAGTATGCGAGAGCATATGCTTCCCGGGCCAACGACAAGGTTGTAGCGGGAGACTCGTTTCCCTTCCCTACTCATCGGCGGGCTCAATCCACCAGTGGATTACTTTTAGTATTATATAACACTATGTATTAATTGAATGTAAATGAATGGGGGCGGAGCTACTTTAGGCAAAATTGGATTGAGCTCGCCTTGAGCCTACTCCGCCCCATACTCCAATAATTTACTTAAATATAAAAGAATAGGGCTTTGAATATTCGCCTTAGGGTTCCATTCTTTCTGTTCCTAAGTTAGTATCTGAAGGCCCCCCTTGATGGGGTTCCTCCAGTTGGCGCTTGGATAGTACACCCTCAGGTAACTACCTTGACTGGGCCTTTTTGCGAAGTGAATCAAACCCTTCCCTATTATTGTGTTGAGGATGTCAATCACACTGGCCTTTGATAGATGGTGATCAGAAGGCAGTGCGCAGTTCAGGAAAGTCCACAGCTCCTCTGCCGTGGTTCCTTTGTTCCTTGACATCCAGATGTGCTCTAACGCCATGATTCTGGACTTGTCCAGCTTTCTCTGGGCGTCATGCATTGATGGGCTAACCGGAGACGCATTCATCGCTCTCAAACATCTATTTGATTTACCGATAAATAACAATTACTCTGATTGCACTTGGTATGGCTCCAGTTCTTTGAACCATTTCGCTATTTTGCCGTACCCCTCGCATATGTAATCGTTGGTGTACTCCAGGGGAACCCCGGCGTTCATCAGCTCCTCCGCCAGCTCGTTGAGCCTCTTGGCGACCTGAAGCGAGACATAATCAATCGCTTGCAGGCCCAGCTGAATATCCGTTGCGACAGCCCTCGCGATATCAGGGTTAGGCTCGTTTCCCCAGATCTCCTCGCTCCCGTCCTCATACCGTATTACGATGGTTGCGCCCTTTAGCTCAACTTTGGGGTACTCTGGGAGCAGAGGAATCTTATCAATCATCATTAACACTTAACACTAATTGTGTGCTGAATATAAAATATTCTATACTTCAACGGTAATATCCGCAGTACAAAATGATAAAAGTAACATTTCGGACAATTTCGCATGCTTCCTCCCCGGGTACACAAATGTTAACCCCTGTCCCTCGCTGGACTCGTGTTGACGCTCATCTTTAACAAGAGTTATCTGCCGCTGATACGCAGCGGAACGAAAACCCAGACAAGGAGGATGAAAAAGCCTCAACTCAAAGTTGGCCGCTCCTACCGGTTGAGGGTTAATTACTCAACCACTCTTCCCGATAAGATCCTGATTACTCGGATTTTCACTCAGAGATTCTCGGACCTCTCCCCTGGCGACGTGGCCAAGGAGGGATTCGGGTCCAGGGCCGAGTTCATCGCGGCCATCAGTGGGATATACGGTGACATCTCCCCTGATGATGAGGTCTGGGTCGTGGAGTTCCAGTACCTCCGGGCCACCGATACGTTTAAACAAGATAGCAGTGGATGCTAGCTGGGTAACCGGCCAAAGGGCGTGGGACCCACCCGATCCCATTCCGAACTCGGAAGTTAAACCACGCTCCGTTTGCGACATTAGTGATGTCTTCGGCTTCGCGAAATCGTGAAAGCTGGCAGCCCACCTTTCTTTTCAATCAAATTTCGAATTCTTCATTATTGAAATATTTTTTTTCTCGTTATAGTAGGTTACCTACTATTCGACCAAGAAAATAATAACCAGGGAGACCTAAACATGCCCCATGTCAGCTCCAGACGACAGGAAACTACTCATAGCCGACCGTTGGTGGGACAAACTTCCCCGAGCAGTCTACTCAACTTTAGAGGCGGTCCCGTGTAGTCAGGATTGGTTCCAGGTCTACAAGGTAAAGGACGGAATCTACGCCATCTACGAGCCCTACCAGTACGAGGAGGCCCTTTGCACACTTATATTGGGAGAGGAGAAGGCCGTTCTAATCGACACGGGGTGCGGCATAGGTAACATCAGGGATGTCGTGGAGGAGATCACCGACCTGCCCGTCATGGTTGTCAACAGTCACGCCCATAACGACCATATCGCACAGAACCACCTCTTCGACGAGGTGGCCATGCTGGACCACCCGTGGAGCCATGATGCGCAGAAGGGTTTACCCAACAGCGAGATGGCGCATCTGATAGCTGATGGGATGCTCTGGAAGGAGCTGCCCGAGGGCTTCGACGCCGAGAACTACGTGGTCCCCGGTTTCAAGGTGACCCGTTGGTTCAAGGAGGGAGATATTATTGACCTTGGCAACAGGACCCTTGAGGTCATACACACGCCGGGGCAATACCCCTGACTGCGTCTGCTTCCTGGATAGGGAGGACAGGCTGCTGTTCACCGGGGACATGTTCTACACGGGCGGCATCTATACGTACCTCAACGGCGGGGACCTTCCCACGTTCATCAACAGCTACCTGAAGATGCTGGAGTACTATGACGAGTTCGATTATCTGATGCCCAGCCACAACGAGCCATGGGTCGAGAAGGTGCTGCTCAGGGATGTTTTCAAGGCCGTGGTGGATATCGCGGAGGGCAGGGGCAGGTACGTGGAGGGAACCGATAGGGGCACATCCATCAGGAAATACGATTTCGGCAGGTTCAGCGTGGTCACGAGCGCCGAGTAAACCCCAGCTCGTTTTTCCATCCATCTATTTTATCAAGCACGTCCATCGCGTTGCCTGTTGCCCTGCTTCTGGGCTCCATTGATTCCAGGATGGAGCGCATCCTGCCCCTGAACCTTTCAACGGAAAAGACTTTTGACCTCTCTATTGATCTCCTCCTCAGCGTCTCCCTGAGCGCCTCGTCCTCCATCACCTGCTTGATCTTCAGGGACGCCTCCTCAACGGTCTCGTAGGCGAGGCCCACATCCTCTTTTCCCTCCAGGATGTCGTGCCATGGCCCGCCGTCCCTGTACACCAGGGGCACGCACCCCGCGCTCATGGCTTCCACAATGGCCATCCCGAATGTCTCGTTTGGCTGCGTCGAGAAATATACGCTGCTCTCGGCCATCAGGACGTGAATGTCTCCCTTGGATGGGTTGAGGTGGAACCTGAAGCGCCGCGCCCTGGATATCTCCCTGACCAGGTCAAGGGCGTTGGGCGAGGCAGTCCCCGCGATGATGAACCTGGTCCCTCTGATCCGTGCCGCGACATCGAATAGCATGTTCAGGTTCTTGCCGTGGTTGATGCGTGAGATGGTCAGTACGTTCCCCGTCTTGTACATCTTGGCCCTCACCTGATCCACGAACGGGTAGACGATCTCAGGGCTATTCCCCATGGCGTCCTCGATGATCCTAGCGGTGTATGACGAGTTGGCGATAACGACCCCGCTTAAGCTCTCAGATAACCCCCGGTACAGCCCCATGTAGAGCCATTTCGAGTAAGGCCAGAGCGGCAGGCCGTACTGGTTGCCCCCTTCCCCCGAGAAGAAGGGATAACCGTGGACGTACGAGATATCGCTGATGAACGGGAATACCTCACCGTAGTTGTTCAACGTGATTCCTCCCTCCTTCTGCGCCCTCCACAGCATCCAGAGGTAGAGCCCAGCCGAGTATGTCCAGTCAATGGCGTTCCCTGGTGAGTTTTGCTCCTTCCTGTAGTAATGTTCAACCGAGGGAATCGTTTCTGTGCCCCATTTTTCCTTTAACCTGCCCCAGTCAGTCCTGTCCATGGTGTAAAGTACTGTCTCATGTCCGTCACCGTTGAGCATGTCTATTATCTCAAGGAGTATCTTCTCGGCACCACCCATCATGTTCAGTGAAGGATGAATCAGTGAAAACCTTGTCAATCCGTTGAACCATCAGGGGGTGGGCTGTTAACCAATCTGTAACCAGGGTCCGCGTCAGAAAACCCGTTTTTTACCGTATATTGGGCGTAATTCCTTTAACTGATGAGCTTTGTTCACAGTCATGGCTTATTCCAACGATACCGAGAGCAACATCATCGTCCCAAAGAAGTGGTACGACAAGCTTCCCCGATTGGCCTGGGGTAACTACGAGAAGGTTGACCAGCCCGACCAGTGGTTCGAGGTCTACAAGCTCACCGACAGCGTCTACGCCATCTACGAGGACGGCCAGTTCGAGGAGGTAATCAGCTATCTAGTACTTGGAGATGAGAGAGGCGTCATCATCGACACAGGTAACGGTATCGGGGACATCAAGGCGGTCGTTGACAGGATCACCGACCTGCCTGTGATGGTCCTTAACACACATACACACGGCGACCACATCGGAGGTAACCACCAGTTCGACGGAGTGCTTGCATTTGAAACGGAGTTCAGCAAGGACAGGGCTGAGAACGGCCAGACCCGAAAGGAGATGGGTAACTATCTAGAGGAGGAAATGGTCTGGAAGCCCCTACCAGAGTACTTGAATGTCGAGGCGTGGAGAATACACCCGTTCAAAGTAACAAAGTGGCTCAAGGAGGGCGATGTCATCGACCTCGGAGGAAGGAAGCTGGAGATAGTCCACACACCGGGGCATACCCCTGACAGTATTTGCTTGCTAGACCGGGCGAACAAAATATTTTGGACGGGGGACAGCTTCTACCCAGCCCCCATCTATGTCTATGCCCCGACAACAAACCTGGACCAGTTCACAAAATATATGGAAAAACCTCATAAAAAACGGGGAAATTTTCCTTCAAAAAAGGAGTTTTTCGATATGTTTTGTCTCTTCTTGTGAAGTGAGAGTCGTTGGTGATATTGCTTTGTGTACCCCTTATGAAGGC
>CAYLJH010000079.1:0-8476 GCA_964383685.1 uncultured Candidatus Bathyarchaeia archaeon
ATGCTTCCATACAAGGTGCAATGGATATGGGAGTCTTGGAGTGGGCGCATAATTTCGATAGCTCTAGCTCTTTGCTCACCAAGCCTTTCCCAGTGCCTCTCCGAATAAACTACCTCAGATGCCACGGTTCTCATCATCTGCTGCGGTCTCCTTATATTTTGAGGTTCCCAACTAAGGTGAGCCGATGTCGGAGCAAACAAACACGCTGGCTTTCATCCTCGTAGCCTGGACGATATTCTATTTTATAGCCAAGCAGATGAAGCTAGACGAGAAGGGTTGGGAGATTGCACCCTACTATGCGCTATACAAATCCACGCGTCTCAATGAGGTCATCAAGAGGCTGGGCAACTGGAGACCTGGTTTTTGGAAGGTGTTAGGCAACATTGGCGTGGCCGCTAGCGTTGGACAGGCACTTTTCATCACGTACATCCTGGGAAAAAACATCTGGAGCTTCATATTCGTGCCCGAGCAGGCAAGTCCCGTACAGCCGTTGATACCTGGAGTAACAATCAGCGTGAACAGTATGCCCTGGTTCCTATTGGCCGCAGGAGTCATCATCCTAACCCATGAACTGGGCCACGGCATCATGTGCGTCGTGGAGAACGTGAAAGTTAAATCATCGGCTGTAATGTTCGCGGTAATCACCTTCGGGGGGGCTGTCGAGCCCGATGAGGAGGATATCAGGAACGCATCCGTCATGTCCAAGATGAGGATATACGCGATAGGCAGCATCATCAATCTTGTAACCGGCATACTGACGATACCGATTTTCATATTCGCCTTCGCGTATCTTCCTATCCAGCTACGGGTCTTCTTTAACTGGCTTTACTTCGTGGCCATCAACCTGGCCATGATGAACATGCTTCCCATCGGCCCCCTTGACGGCGGCCAGATGTGGCGTACACTCACCGAGGGCAGAGAAAATGGCAAGACCCTTCAGATGATCGGGACCTACGGTTACATCGGCCTGATCCTGATGAACCTCATCCTGAGCTTCATAAAGTTCGGGTTCGTCCAGATATAATCTGGACTAAACGCATAATCTTTAAACCGAACACCTCCGAGCTATAGTTGCAGCGGTAGGTAGGATCGGGGGGCTTGCCCTACCCCACACCTCAAACGGGATATATGGAGGGATCAGTAACCTGCAAAGGAATCGGAAGCGCTCGGCGAAAGACACACCGCTCTTCGTCGATGTCCTGCCCGGCGGGGTCGGCGGTTCACCCGTGTACGGTCGTAGGGCCGCAACTGGGTACTAAAGGGGCGAACATGGCCAGGCCCGGGAGGGAGCAACCTAAGTCCTAACGTTTGACGCTCGACGGATATCGGGACGGAGAAGGGTAATGTGACCCTGCACCGAGTCAATCCGTGAACGGAGCGGGGGCTATCGCTGCACCTTTACTACCTTTCCTTCATCGATGTGCACATGGTACGGGAACTCTTCTTTGAGCTCTTCTATGTGGCTCACGACTATAATCTGATCAAAGTGCTGGCTCAGCTCCTCCCTCAGTAGCCTCATAAAACCGTCCCTACGCTGGGCATCAAACCCGCTGAGGGGCTCGTCAAGGAATATGAAACCCGGTCTAGCCCCCCTGCTCTGTGGTATGGTGCTTATCGCGAACGCAAGTCTTAACGCGAGGCTGAACTGGTCCTGGGTGGCCCCGCTGAAGACCCCTTTTCCCCTCCATTTCTTTGCCTCGCGGTCGTAGACATTTATCCTGTAGTCTGTCTCGTCTATCTGGGCCCTGTTATACCTGTTGTCAGTCAATGTGGGGAGGAACTGCATCATGTTCTTCTCCACGTTCTGTTTGACACCGCCCATTATCCCGTCCCTAGTGGTGTCAAGTAACACGATGGCCCTCTTCATTGCCGCAACCTGGAACTCGTCGTTTTCAGCCTGTTCCTTCAGCTGTGGATATTCCTTGTTAAGTGCCCCAGTTTTTCCTATAACTGAGGTTGCATCATCCCGTATACGTTTATTTGAGGTCTCCTCAGCCCTGAGCCTTGATGACCTCTTGAGGTTATTATCACGCTTCCCTCTGGTCACCCTTTCATCCTCTGGGTTCAATCCGTGCTCTTCGGTTACCGACTCAAGTCTTTCGGTGTTTTCCTTTATCAAGTCAAGCAGTCTGGCGATCTCTGTTCTCGCAGCCTGCAGGTTTTTTTCTATTTGGGGTTTACGCGCCATCCCATCCTTGGTTTGTTTAATAGCCGCGTTGAGTTGTGTGAGCTTTCTGTCCGCGGATCTCCGACCCTCTCTTAACTCCTCCTCGTCTGTCGCAGAAACCCCTGAATCTTTTTCTTTCTTGGAAATTGTCAGATGAGTCTCATCTAGGCTCTTCTGAATGTCATCAAGCTCTTTCTCGTTGTCTTTTAGAAGCCTTGTATATTCCTTCAATCCAGCTGCCCTTTGTCTGAAGTTTTCCCCCTCCGCCTCTAGCCTGGCTAAGTTCTGGAGGTCTTCCTGGATAGCTGATCTCGCCTCATCCATTGTCGACGGCTCGGTCAATTTGATTAGCTGCCTATATTCTCTTGGTTGGCTCGGCAGTTCCTTTAACTCTTCATTTATCCGTATATCAAGCGAGGATAATATCTCGCTGGGCTTGATCTGACGCTTCTCAAGAGTCTGGAGGGATTCTCTATACTCTTTTATCCTCGCCATGTCCCCCAACACAGCTTCTCTTTTCGTTCTTATTTCCCGACGCTCAGCCTCGATGGGTTCAGTCTTGCTTCTAGAGAATAGATAACCCCCTGATGTCAACAGCACAATCCCGATTAGGGGGAAGAATTGGTTGAAACCGTAAAGGATCAGTCCAACAATGCCCAAGGCTATCAGCACCGAGCTTGCGGTTTTCATGTTCTGGGTCATCTTTAGGGTGCCGTCGATAACCCGTTCCTGTCCCTCAAGCTCCCTGACCCTGCTTTCAGAGTTCAGTTGTTGCCCGAGCCTGTCTTGAATCTGACTGATTTCCGACTCGATCTGTCTAGAATCCCTCTGAACCTCAGAGTGCTCCATGATTGTCGCTTGTATTTTGTTCAGGATCTCCTCAGCGGTCCTTGCTGACTCGTACTCCTTGACTTTCTTCTCCGTTTGGATGAGGCCCTGTTCTGCCTCCTCCGCTTCTTCGTGTTTATTGACTGCCTCCCCGTGTCTAACCTTGACGACCTGACGACGTGCCTCCAAGTCACTGATCTTCCCATCGAGCCCCTGGAGCTCGTCAAGCTTCGCCAGTCTTTCTATCGCATCCTTAAGACGTTTCTCGGCGTCCGGCAATTGTACCTCCAGGTCATCGAGGTTTTTCTCCGCCTCGTTGACCCGCTCAAGGTTTTCCTCAATTAGTTTTTCTTCTGCCAGTCTTCCCTCTAGCCTGGTATCACTTTTATCGATTACCGATTGGAGCTGTTTCATCTCAGTGATCACCGAGAGCTCCTTCTCCAGCTTTTCGAGGGTAGCGCCTACGGTTTTCTTCTCCTTTGCGATATCTCCGAGCCTTTCCTCGGATTTGTTTTTCCTAATCTCAGCCGCATTATGATCCTCTGCTGCTCTCGCGGCCCTCTGCAGTCTCCTCAGGTTCTCGCTGTGGGTTTTCTCCAACACAGAGCGATCCTTCCTTAGTTTGTCCCTCGCATCCACGAAAGATTCCATGTTCAGGAGGCTGGACATCGCCTTGATCCTTTCCTGCTTGTTTGCGTTCTCTAAATTGTCGAGCCTCTTCTGCTCCACTAGGCAGCTGTTAAGAAGGGCGTCGCTGTCTATCCCGTGGAGTATCTCCAGGATATGGCTATTGACCGCTCTGGCCCCCGTTGATATCCTGGTAAGGCTTCCGTCTCCCTGTCTCCTGTTGAGTATATGATCGTTGACGCCCTTTCTCTTGAGCACCCTGCGTATCACGTACTCCTCGTCATCGATGTTGAACTCAAGCTCGATTACGGCCTCTCTCCTGTTGTAATTTATCAGGTCCTCGTTACTCGCCCTTTTGTTTGGCCTCAAGGCCATGCCGTAGAGTGCGTAGTGAATGGTCTCCAGAATAGTTGATTTCCCGCTCTCGTTCCTCCCGTGAATCAGCAGCCGCCCGTCATGGAACACCAGCTTGTCGGTCAGGTCTAGGCGTTTGAAACCGCTTGCCTTGATGGATTTTATCTTGAACACCTAGCCGTCCTCCTCCTTGGTATAGTATGTGACGGCGTATTCGAGGGCCCTCACCCAAATCTCTTTGTCCTTGCCCTTGGCGCTCCCGATGGCCTCCTTGCCCATCTCCTCAAGCCTCTTCCGCGGGTTCAGTCCCTCGTTTGAGGAGAACTCGATGCCTTCGCCGGTGGGTCTTATGATGTCCAGGTACTCAAAGAGGAAGTTTGACTGTTTCCCGATGGTGTCAATGCCCGAGAAATCAATCTTGGTGTATTCCTTGAACGGGATATCTCCCTCAAGTATCAATTGGAGGAGCCCTTCCTCGTTTGAGTTCTCCCGGACCGTTTTTGTTATTGAACCCGTGAGGTCGCCGTGGTCCATGTGACTTGTGTGTAGCCTTACCTGTTTCATAGGTTGAGCCTCCACCGGGACGTACGTGACCTTTAGCTCCCCGTTGTAATCGGCGACAATGAACCCTGTTTCCTTGTCCGCCTCACCAAAGTTGTATCTCTCGGTTCCACCCGGGTAGACAACGTGGCTTTCCCCACCTTTGTTTCTAGGTGGGAATGGATGTGGCCCATGGCGAAAAGCTGAATCTGGGGATTCGCTTCAATAGTAGACATCTTAATCATGGGCTCATCCCAGATGGGAGGAGCGATTTTCTCGATGCTGTAATGCAGGACAGCTATGTTAAGGTCTGAACCCGCTGGTATCTCCAGGTCCTCCAGTGGGTCGTCCTTTGTGCTTTGGTTCCTGTTGTAACTCATCCCGGCAATGGAGACTTTCACGCCTCCCACTTCCATTTTGTATTGCTGTAGCTCGGTGTATGAGTCGAAGACCTTGGCCAGTCCTGCCTCGGCCAGCACCGCGTGGGGGCTAGCCCCGTCCCTTGCGTTGGAAGGGGCCTCGTGGTTTCCCGCAACAATGAACGCCGCTATTCCCGCCTCCTTCAGGGTCCTGAATGCCTCCACAACCCTTGCTCTCGGGGGGTTCCTTGGTGAAAGCTGGTCGAAGAGGTCCCCTGTGTGGATATAGATGTCAGCTTTGTTGTCTATGGCGTATTGAATTGTCTCCCACCATGCTGCCCCTATCCTGGCCCTGCGTTCGCTGAGCTTTGCACCCAGTTTCTGGTTGTACAGGTTCAGGTGGTTATCGCCGGTGATGACAATTCTTACCAATCTACCACCTTGATTTTGGTTCTTCTATATCAGTTTTCTCAGGCGCAAGCTTCTTCGACCTGTTGTGCTCCTCAAGGGCCCTACTGAGGGCCGCGTCGAGGTCGATATCGCTTCCTCCTTCTGCAGTTGTCCTGCCTGATACCTTGACCATGGTGGGTATCTTTGTGAGGTCCCCCACAATCACTGCCTCCCCCTTGTTGAGCCCGGGGAGGTCGTTGAACAGGTCCTCGCTCAAACCCTCGCTACTGTTCCTCGCTGCCTTCATGTCCTCCGGGTTTGTGAGTCGCATTATTATCTGGCTGTTACACTGGCTGAGGACGTTGCTGTTGATCTTGTTCGGCCTCTGAGTGATGACTAGGAGGAATATACCGAACTTTCTGCCCTCAGATGCTATCCTTTCAATGATCCCAGTGCTAAAACCTCTCTGATCCGCTGGTGCAAAGTTATGTGCCTCTTCTAGGACAAGGAATATCGGATACTCCAGGTCTCCAGAGACTGCTAACCGCCATATATCTTGGAGTGTTTTCTGGACGATATACTGAGTTACGTTCCGCTGTAGCCCTGCGAGGTCTATTATGCTCATGTGTTTGGGCTTCGTGAGGTCGTCAAGTGGGATATCGTTGGATCCCCAGACTTTGTACTTTGAGAGTCCCTTGATGTAGTTAGCGGCCCTGCTTGCTGTCTCTCTCCTCTTTCTGTCCTCGTCAAGCAGCGCTATCTGGTTCAGACGCTCCACCAGCTGTTTCGGACCATAGGTCCCCTCTAGGTTTTTCAGCGCATCCGAGATGATACCTCTCAGGTGAACCCAGCCTTCGCTTATCCCAGCGACCGAGAATATCTCATTTTCCTCAAGCTTGTTAAATTCGATGGTGTATGACTCGGAGCCTCCTATATCCTCGTCAGTGAACCTTCTCCCCTTAATCCCAGGTGGTCTGTATACGACCACGTCTTCTGCAATTGAGCTTTTCCCACCGTTGTTCGTGTTTTTCATCATCACGTAGTCGCTGTTGGGGTCAAGGACGATGATGGATGCTCCTAGTGGGAGCAATTTCTCCAGTATCAACCCTACGAGGTAACTTTTTCCTGCCCCCGTCTGTGCTATCACTGCTACATGTCGTCTGAACCCGTTGGGGTCAAGTTGGACTGACACATTTTCACGGGTTATCAGTCCACCGATGTGGATTCCTCTTCCACCACTTTTCCTGAAGAAGCTTTCAAGCATGGAGTCTGGAGCCTTAATAATCGCTTGTCCGGGTACTGTTGCGCTCCTTGGCATGATGACATCACTATTATCATCAATATATCCCAGCACCTTTGCCTCACCGAATACTTTGGTGGTTCCACTGTACCGTTCTATTATTGATTCTACTTCGTCGAGGCTCAGTGTATCGCTTAGGATGTCTGACCTGTTACTGATCCTGTTTACCTGCGCGAGGACATCAACGCAGATGAAACCGTCACCTTTCCTCTCTTTGACCTTTTCGACCATTATGTACTCATGTCTTGGTGGGTAGGTGTTCTCCCCACTTACAAACACGAAGGACCCCGTCTCTGCCTGTCCGACAACGTATCCCATTCTCTCATCACTCAAAACGTGAACCTCCTAGAGCTTCTATCATATTCGATCGGTACTCCCAGTTCCTTAGCAATCAATGACTTGTACACTGTATCCACTACTTTTCCACTCAATCTTACTTCTTTATCCACAACGTAGAGAAGTGCGTTGTACACATCTCTTCCTCCAAAATCCGAGACTAGTTGGCTGGTTATCCTTTCCACAATATCCGGTTTTAAAAAGTCCAAGTGATCACACTCCATGATGGTGTCAGTTCTTCCGAGGCAGCTGGCGAGGATATCGACTCTAAGTGGTTGACGGTACTCACTCGCTATCATATGATACATGATAATTGCTGGGGCGTACGCATAGTTTTCGATGGCTTGTATCCTCCTAGTTGTATCCTCAGAGCGTTCCTTTTCCATTAACCTGTTCTTAATTCTATCGAGCCTGTTTAGACCCCGTTTCTGCACACCTTTTGGAACTCCAAGTATTAGTGGTGTAGTTTGCCCAGTTGACTTTTCCTTCCACCTATACAAAACATCCACGTCAAGCAGAACGGGAGTAGAGCTGCCATACCCTTTTTTCCTCTTCAATGCATTGGTAAAATTTTGAGTTCGGCTAAACTTTGACACTCCAACAAGGGTAATTTTCCGGTCTTCACATGACTTGTAGAGGGTTTGCATCGCATGTATAAGGTCCAATGACTGCTCCATCAGACTAGTATTTTCTATCAACTCTCCGTCCTCAGTTTGCCGGTTATTCTCGGGGATGTTAAGAAGATGAGTGTATCTCCCGTGAAGATTGCCATCTAACAAAATGATGGAATTATCCGAGACCTCACCGATGTAATCGTTAATTATTTGGATTTCAATCCAGTCTCGTAGAATGCGCTCATAGTTGAATGACGCTGAGACATCCACCGATCCCTGCCTCATATCAAAATGAAGTTTTTTTACCGGCTTGTTGTCCGTTCCAAGCATCAATCCCCTTGTTATGTAAAAATCAACGCCATTTCTTAGAGACCTGACAGCGCTGCTACTGTCCACGGCGTATTCGTTTGTATAATTAGCATCAGTCTGCGGGAGCTCCGACCAGTGTTTGTCGAGTTCCTCGTGTATATCTTTCTCCATTTTTTCGTTTGCTTGATCAAGTCCGAATAATGGGAAAAAGCTACTCTTCTTTTTCTTTATCTCCTCGACAAACTCCCCTACGAACTTCAGCCTGCATTCACCTGTGTTATTTCATAATCGCTTGACAGTGATTTATGAATATGTGAGCTTGTGTTGACCGGGGAGGTATATGAAACTGGTTACCTGCTGGTCCTTGGCTTGTACTTTTTTTCCTTGTACTTGCCGGTCAGCCTGACGTGTGTGCCCTTCCTGGTCGCGGCTGACTCGATGGACTCATCCATTTTCTCGCACTGTAAAGTCCAGCCGCACTCATCGCACTCGGGCTCGAAGCCGTACATGCCTATGCACTCGGGCCTTGGTCCTTCTGCCATGGTGAAAAACGGTGGAGGATGATGTAAAAACTTGTCGGATTCTGGGATTTTTTATTGGAATGGAAGAAAGCGAGGTTTTTTCATTTACAAATTGGTTTAGTTTTCCAGCC
>CAYLJH010000080.1:0-8389 GCA_964383685.1 uncultured Candidatus Bathyarchaeia archaeon
GGCTGGGGGGACGCCTTCTGGAGGGTATCCATGCCGTAGAACTCGAAACCATCTACATCCTTCCTGATGTCGGGGCCCAGGAACAGGGGTGGGAGAACCACCCCGCCTACCCTGCGCGCCAGCTTGATGAAGAAGCCCTGGCTCTGGAGGTGGTCGCTTCCCAGCGGGAGGTGGGGGCCGTGCCACTCAAGCGTGCCCAGGGGCAGGTACGCGATTGGTGCCTGTTTTCTACGTGCCTCTAATGCTTCCGGGATCAGCCTCTCGTACAATACTTCCTCGCTCATGGGGCTATCAACGAGTTATCCAGATATTGGCTTTGCGCATGCGAGTTAAATAGATCAAACATTAGTTTTCATATTGAGTAACAATGGTCAAGGAAATAGCATGGAAGTGGATCGAGGATAACCGCGATCAGCTGATATCGGTGAGTGATGAGATCTGGGGGTTCGCTGAGTACGGTCTATGCGAGGACAAATCAAGCGCGCTGCTCGTTGAGACCCTGAAGAAACACGGGTTCAAGGTCCAGCACGGGGTGGCGGGGATGCCGACCGCCATTCTAGCCGAGAAAGGGAAGGGCAAGCCCATCATAGCGACGATGGGTGAGTACGACGCGCTTCCAAAGATCAGCAACAAGCCGGTGCCAAGGAAGGAGCCGATGGTTGAAGGGGGAATGGGTCACGGCTGCGGTCATAACATACACGGGACAACGGCGCTTGCAGCTGCCATCGCGGTGGGTTACGCCCTGGAGCAGGAGGGAATCGAGGGTACAATCAGGTTCTACGGCACGCCGGCCGAGGAGAACTACAGCGGTAAAAGGTACATGGTTCACAAGGGGCTGTTCGACGACGTTGACGCCGCGCTGAGCCACCACCCCAGCAGCATGAACATCGCCAGCCTGAAGAGCAGTAACACCATCAGCAGTGCAAGGTTCCACTATTATGGACAGGCAAGCCACGCTGCGGGGAACCCAGAGGCGGGGAGGAGCGCGCTGGACGCTGTCGAGTTGATGAACGTCGGGGTAAACTACCTAAGGGAGCATATCATCCCCGATGCGCGTATTCACTACGTCATAGAAGCTGGCGGAGGGCAGCCAAACGTGGTTCCTGACTACGCCAATAGCTGGTATTACATCAGGGCACCTGAGCGGGACATGCTGGAGCCAATAAAACAGCGCGTAATGAAGATCGCGGAAGGCGCGGCATTGATGACTGACACCAGGCTGGAGGCCGAGATGTCCGCAAGCGGGGTCCATAAGATCCCCAACAAGGTACTGAGCGAGATAGTGACGGCGAATATGAGGGAGGTAGGGGCCCCCGTGTACTCCGAGGAGGAGCTAAAGTTCGCGGCCGAGATCGCTACAAGCTTCCCAAAGGAAAACAGGATATCTGGACTGAGGAAAAACAAGGTTCCAAACTGGCAGAAGTACGTTGACGAGGATATTATTACTGATATCCTTGACCCATGGGACGATGGCACCCACAGCGCGGGCAGCACCGATGTCAGCGACGTGAGCTGGATAACACCAACAATGGAGTTCGGGACGGCGTGTAACGTCAACGGTGCCCCCGGTCATAGCTGGCAGTTTGTGGCATGCAGCGGCACGGGAATCGGGCACAAGAGCCTGATCTTCGCAGCCAAGACCATGGCTGGTGCCGCCCTTGACCTGTTCACGAACCCCGGACGCATTGCAGAGGCTCGAAAGGAGCTGGACACTCGGTTGATGGGTCGGGAGTACGAGAAGGACCCATCAGTTGAGCCGCCTCTAGAGAAGGCCAGGGAGATGGCCAAGTCTCTTCAACGCTGACCAGCCCCTTTTTTCTCTATTTTTACCGCATGCTTGCCCGGTTCCTTCCGGGAGAGGATTGGTTTTTTATCTGCGGTTCTCCCTCAAGTGGCTGTGAAGCTTAAGCCTTTCAACCCAAGGGACATATCCCTTTCCGATGATTTCATCGGTTTCCCACTAATACAAGACGAGCTGCGCGAGATCGTGGAGTACCTTGAATACCTGTCAAAGATTACGGCCGAGGGCAAGGACGAGATCAAGCGCATGCTGATATCCTCGGAGAGCGGCTCACTGTTCCTGGGCAGGACAGGGGCGGGCAAGACCCATGCCCTCCACTGCGTGGTCAACGAGGCCAAGAAGAAGGGCTACTACCCAGTGGACGGCAGCCTGATGCACGAGAAGGCAGTCATCGACCCCAAGGACATCCGCGAGTTCTTCGATGAGTGCAGGAAGATGGCCGAGGAGAAGCCGCTGCTCATCGTGTACGATGACGCCAGGCAGCTGCTTGGCTCAAGGCACAGGGGAGGAGATTACGATAACAACCACCAGCAGACACGGCCAATGCTGTCCGAGTTCAGGAGGCAGCTGGACGGCCTTCAGTACTACTCAAACCCGGTCCACATCATAGTCACATCGGCCACGGTGATCTGGCACATCGACAGGCAGATCGCGCGCCGGTTCTCAAGGCACCTGCGGTTCCCCAGCCCCGAGGACGAGAGCAGAAAGGCGCTGTTCAACTACTACCTGGAAAAGTTCGGCTACGACCCGAGCACGATCGACGTCGAGACCCTGTCATTCCTCATGGAGGGCGTGGTCTCGGGGAAGATCGAGGAGATCGTCTCAAAGGCCAGCTACAAGGCCGACATCAACGGAGGGCTGACCAACAAGATGCTGGTGCGCCAGATCATCAGGTACCTGCAGGGGCCGCCGTCAGACACGTCCCTAACCCCCGAGAAGAAGACCAACGTGGCGTACCACGAGTTCGGCGGACACACGCTGCCGGCGTTCGCGGTGGGCCTTGAGCCCATACTGGTCACAATCACCCCGTCGGCTGACGGCTCTTACGGGAGGAACTTCCACAAGCACTCCGATTCAATACCCCCTTCATCGGCAAAGTACCATTTCGCAAACGTTATCACGGCTATGGGCAGCACCGCAGTCTACCAGGAGCTTGAGAAGAGCAAGGAGGAGGGACGCATGGGCGACCTCACCGGCTCGTCCAAGAGCGCCCTGAGCCTCTACGCCCTGAAGAACCCGCTGGTGAAGATGAGCATGGGCGAGGACGAGACCTATCTCTCAAAGGGACTGTTCAGCGACGAGAACAGGGTTGAGATCGAGGGGGAGGTAAAGAGGATCAAGGAGGCCGCCCTTGAGATCTCCAGGCAGATCATCACAGAGTACCACGACCAGGTTGTGGAGTTCACCGAGGAACACCTTGTGAAGAAGGAGATCATGGTGAGGAGCGAGATCCTTGACGTCCTCAACGAGCTAGGCGTGGAGCCGGGCAAGTACTACGACGCGATGT
Organism: uncultured Candidatus Bathyarchaeia archaeon; assembly: GCA_964383685.1. Lineage (GTDB taxonomy): Archaea > Thermoproteota > Bathyarchaeia > TCS64 > TCS64 > RBG-16-57-9. Next base: position 3,309 of record CAYLJH010000080.1, read on the forward strand.
GCGACGCCCTGAGTAAGCTGGGCTACCCGGTCTAATCCCTTCTCTCGCCGATATCCTGGATGAACCTCAGCAGGTACCCGTCGGGGTCCTGCACCAGGAACTCTATCTGGCCGAACTCGACGCCGTCGCCCCTGTACCAGCTCTCCTTGAGGGGGCGGAACAGGGCGATACCGGCTTTTTCCAGTCTCCCGATTATGGCAGAGACATCCTCTACCTCGATCTGGAAGTTCAGCCCCCTGCCCAGTGGGTGTTCAAGCTCCCCGGTCCACCAGTGGTTGTTGATTTCCTCGACCATCAACTGTGAGCCCTCAAGTGACATGAAGTAAAACTTTTCCTCGGGCCGCGAGTATTCGACCTTGAACCCGATGACCTCCGTGTAAAAGGGCAGGCTCTTCTGGATGTCCGTCACGGACAGCTCAGGGATGAGCTTGTTGAATTTCATGCCTCACCAGTAGCCGCAGTTGATTTAACCAGATGGGTCGTGCTTTTTTGGTATCAGTGGGCCGTAAATTTGGGAAAAAAATATTTTCTGGGTGGGCTTGCATCAAGTAACCTGACATAAGGGGAAAAAAGGTGGTAGTGGGTGGGAGGGCGTGCTGCCCGGTGGTCCCTTGTGAACGGTTACCGCGTATATCGCGAAAAAAAAATCTGGGGCCGTTATCAAGTAGCGTGCAATAAGGAAAAACTAAGTTCCCATCACTGGTATTATCGAGAAAAAAAATATTTTGTGGCGCTGATGAGTGACCGCGGTACCTACAGGTTGTTGCTTGGTGACTTTTTTATTGGGTGGGAAAGAGTGGCATGGATTCCCATCTAGTGGGAATTAATGATACGTGAGGTTGATATGGTGACGAGGGGTTTCCGCATCCTCAAAAACTGTGATTATGTATATGCGATTTACAGGAAAATCGGTGTTAGAATTTCCCCTCCCGCCCCTTGTTCTAATTAAACGGTTATGAGGGTAATGAAATTGTGAACGCACGCTCAGTTTTTGCTTGTTTAAAGTATTATTGAACTTTACCTAAAACACCCACGCGATATGAAGTACAAACTTTAATCACTTCACCCCAGTTAATGAATGAGGGGTAAAAATGAACAGAAAAGACCGCGTACACACTTTTGCAACCATACCTGGTATCTCTCGGTCCGAAACACGATCAGGTAGATCAAAGGAAAGGTCTCGAATGAAAGTCGGTAGTCAGCAGGGCGGCATTACCGAGGAAAACCTTGAATTCTGGACCCGGCATGGGGTCTTTCATGTGGACGGGGGCGCACCGAAATTCATCCCGAGCGTGGGGTGGGATCTGGAGGATTCCCTGGCCAAGAAAGAGGCGTGCGAAAAATACGGGGTCAGCCTTGAGGCTTATCATCTACCACTGACCTCGCTCGGATGGTCCGATGGGAAAGGTATCGAGACGAGTCCATTCAAACATATTATGCTGGGAAAGAGCCCTGAACGGGATAGGGAAATTGAGATGCTTCAACAGATGATCCAGGTCGCCGGGGAATCAGGCGTTCATTTATGCACATATAATACCGTTATTCTTCCCATTTTGAGGACCGGTGTGACCAAGGACCCACTGAGGGGGAATGCCTGTTACAACACGTGGAGTTACGATGAGGCTCAAAAAAGAAACTATCCAACGGCAACCGCGGGTATTGTTTCTGTTGATGAAATATACGAGCGCATCACCTATCTTCTCGACAGGTTACTCCCGGTTGCAGAAAAGTATCATGTGAAATTAGGTAACCACATCGCAGACCCTCCGACGCCTGTGGGTTACAGGGGGGTAACAAGGTGGAACAGCCCAGATGTTTTTGAAGGGATCAAACGCTTTGCTCAACTTTATGACAGTGAATATCATGGTTTCCTGTTTTGTGTGGGTTCAGTTGCCGAAGGTCTAAATGATCCAAAAAACGGAATCCTCCCCGTCCTCAAATGGGTCGGTGAAAGAAATCAAATTTTCAGTGTTCATCTGCGAAACATCAAAGGAGGATTTAATCATTTCATGGAAGTATACCCAGATAATGGGGACCTGGATTTTCTTCAGGTGCTAAGAGCTTTGAGAGATGTTGGGTACTCTGGAATGGTGATGCCGGACCATGTTCCCTTTCACGAGGACCCGGACAGCAAACAACAAGCATATGCTTTTTCCTTTGGCTATCTCAAAGCGCTCATTCATGCTGCCTATCTGGAATAACATGAAAAACAATAGTATTTGGTTTTTCTGATTGTTTCTGCGCGCGTTTTTTCAAGAAAGGTATTAACCTGAAGCGCGCGGCGAGAACCGAACAGGGAATTCTCCTAGTTTTTACATGTAACCACGTAAAGGGATTACAGAGATTGTAAATTAATAGAGTAATAGTGTTGAGGGTTCGAGCTTGCTCTGTTGGCCAGACGAGGCTAATAAGCCTCGCACAGAGGGTTATCGCTGATGCGATAATCTAGCCGACAAACGCAAAAAACACGACGAAATAAAAAAGGGCTAGAATCCCGTGGGGGTACTTAGTTTTTTAGAGCGCGCGCGGCCCAATGAGCCATAGCAGCCATACTTGTGAACGGCTTCGATCATCGCCACGAAATTTTCCGGCTTGACGCCGTCCATGATGCTGGTCGAAGACCCCAGCACCCAACCTCCACCTGGCCCTAACTTCTCACAGTAGTCTTTGACTTTCTCTTCGATTTCTTCTTGGGTGCCATAAGCCAGCATGGGGGTATGTACGTTGCCGATAAGCGCCATCTTGCCGGCCCATTTTTTCTTCACTTCAACGATGTCATTTGACTCCGGCTGAATTGGATGCGCTACATTGATCCCGACATCGTACAGGATTGGCAAAATCTCATCCATCTTGCCATCCGTGTGCATCAGGGTCAGTAGTCCGTGTTCCTTGGCCGGGGCAATCAACCGCCTCATGCGTTCCGGGAATATTTCCATGAACATGTCCGGATTGATAAACAGGCCGGAGTTGTAACCAATGTCATCATTCACCATCACCAGCGCCAGATCATCAGCAAATCGATCACAGACAGCCTGCATGGTCTTCACCTGATTTTCCAGAAGAATGTCCATCAATTCTTCAATGAAGGCCCGATCTTTATAGAACGCAAGGAAGGAATCGGTGAAGCCAATAGCTAACATGGCGCTGTCAAAGAATGAGGTGAAGTTTGCAATAACCCCTACTCCCGTTCCCTGCGCCGCTTTTAGATACCGTTCAAGATGTTTGAGTTGCTCGTCAAGGTTCGGTGGAGGGTCCAGTTTGGCTAGATCATCTCTGGTTTTGATTTCGCCATCTGTATAATGTTTACTACCATCAGAGGCTAATTTGAAAATATTGTTGGGTCGCCAGTTGAGGTTGCACAAAACAGCGTCCTCTCCCTGTCGCATGGCAAACTCAACATCATCTTTCGGTGCAATCGATTGTCCCCCTTCGGCGGCGTCACCGATAACATAGTCAAGTTTGCGCTCCAGGACATACTCGTACACCGCCTGACTTGTAACCCATAGCTCAATATGCGGCACCCTGTCGGCTTCTTGATGTCGCAAAGTCGTGAGGAGACGATTCACATCGGATTTATCATAGTCATTCGTAGGGAATTTCATAGAAACCTATCCTCTTCAACTTGTCAATCTTCATTGTCGCGTCCCTCAATGGCATTTCATGTAGGACGGCATATATGCTTCCCGCTAAAAATAGGATTTAGTGGGGATGAACCGGGACGAACCGATATCGCGCGCAGTTATTTTTTTACCTCGTTAATAAGGGCGTCAACGTTTTCCGGTGGAATATCCGGGAGGATGGCTTCATGGCTGGGAGAGATGATTAGACCTGTAGGGAATATTTTCTTTAATTCAAGGACTTTTTCTCTTATTTGATGGGGATTTCCGTTGACCAGTAGTTCCTGGTGGTCTACTCCTCCGCAGAAAGAGATGCGTTCGCCGTAATGTTTTTTCAATTTTTCGGGGTTCATGTCCTTAGCCAGGGCTTGGATGGGGTGAATCGCGTCGGCCCCTATTTTTATTAAATCAGGGATAGCGTCAAAGATCGAACCGCAGGAGTGATAGATAACTTTCAATCCGTAAGACTTGGCCTGCTCCACAATCCTTTTTGCACCCGGCATGGCGAATTCCGCCAAATGCCGGGGGGAGAGCATCAATCTCTGTTGTCCCCCGAAATCGTTTCCGACGAGCACGGCGTCGAGCATGCCTTTTGTCGCGTCGTAGAAGATCTTGTTGGCTTCTAGGTAGAAATCGACAATTCTGGTATGAACAGCGTCGAAAATATCGGGATACTTTAGCATCTTAACGAACGCTTTCTCCATCCCAAATGCCGAATAAATATCCTGGAAATGAGCCGACCAGAGCACCCCCATAACCGCATAATCTTCCGGTACGGCCTCGACGACCTTTCTGCATTCCTCTGGGTCCATATGGTCAGCGGGATCAGGCCAATCGAAAGCATCGATATCGTCCTTCAAGGGATCTAAATAATCTTCGAAAAATCCTGGCGCTGTCAGCGTCCTATTTTCCATGTTCTGGCCTATTTTAGGAAAATCGAATGCCATTGCGATATGATTGTTTGGTGGCTTATTGAACGGAACATCTACATCCCAAATGTCTGTATCGAGTTTAATTTTCAGTCCCCGGAGGTCTCTAACTTTAAAGTGAGTGAATAAATTGTCATAGGCTTCAGGGACCGGCATTCCCAGCCAGCATGCCGGTCTATCAACCTCTTTTCTCTCAATGGTGGCGTAAAATCTTTCTTTGTGATTCATTTATTGTCATCTTTCATATGAAGAATTTACTTATGTTCTGATAACTCAAACAATTAGCAGGACTGCTTTTAATGTTGCTCGACGATTATATAACAAGCTTATTGTTTCCTTTTTTATAACTCAATCATGTCATTCCAAGCACTGTGCATGCATCGCGTTTGGTGCGAAATTCTTTGCTATCACTCAACCTCTTCAACATCATGGGAACGCAGGGCATCTCTGGATGAACTTGCCCGGTTCTAGCTCCTCCACCTATGATTGATTTATGCGAAAAATGAGTTTCACAAAGTGCTCAGTGCCAATGCTT
>CAYLJH010000081.1:0-8305 GCA_964383685.1 uncultured Candidatus Bathyarchaeia archaeon
GTGTTCATGTAGGCGTGGTTGTCAGCGCATATCCAGAAAAAGTTCTCGTTCCTCTCGGCCGCCGCGCTGAGGCCCTGCATGCCGATATCAGCGGTGCCTCCGTCCCCAACGAAAGCTACTACATGGGTGTGGGTGTTTCCCTTCTGCTCAAGGGCGTTTGTGATCCCGCTGAGCAGTGCTGCGCCGCCCTGGAAGGATGTGCCGGTCCAGTAGAGAGGGATGTTCCTCTGGATAGTGATCCAGATACATCCCGGTACGCTGATGAAGCACGTATCGTTCCCGAATGTCTTCATGGCGTTCCTGGCGATTATCCCGTGTCCGCACCCCTGGCACGATGATGTACCGGGCTGCATTATCTCAACTGGCTCGATTCTGGGTGTTGGTACTGGTTTGCTCATTTAGACCCACTCCACCTGGTCCACCTTTTCACCGATGGAACGCAGTGTCTTCTTCGCTATGTGGTTGATGTGCTGTGGCGTGACCTCCTTGCCCGCCATGCCCGTGTGGAAGCCGATTACGTTGGGACGCTCGTCCATGTCGTAGAGGGCTCCACGTAGCTCGCTGTGGACGACTCCACCGCTGCCGAGGCTAACGTTTCTGTCTATGACCCCGATTGCCTTGTACTTCTTGGCTATCTCACGGAGCTCGACATCAGGGAACGGCCTGAATGTCTTGAGCTTGATTAGCCCAACCTTGTAGCCGTCCTCCTGTAGTTTTGTTATGGCTGGCCTCGCCGTGCTTGCGATGGTGCCCATGGCTATGATGACCGCGTCAGCGTCCTCGCACTTGTACTCCTCGAAAAGGCCGCCATACTTCCTGCCGAACGCCTTGTAGAACTGTTCGTCCACCTCGCTGACGATCTTCTTAGCATTCATCAGGTGCTCGTGGTGCTCGATCCACGCCTCCTGCGTGCCATAACCCCTTACCGGCTGCGCCAGCTTCCAGTCATCGTATGGAAGCGGGTCACCCAGACCGTACTTTGGGTTGAACGGGGGAAGCCACTTGTCAACGTCCTCCTGGTCCGGGATCTCAACGGGCTCCGCGGTGTAGCTCAGTATGTAGCCGTCCATGCCCAGGGCGACGGGCAGGTGTACCCTCTCGTCCTCGGCTATCTTGAAGGCCATGATCGTGGTGTCAAGGACCTCCTGGTTGTCCTCGCAATAGAGCTGTATCCAGCCCGTGTCCCTCTGCGCCATGAGGTCGGTGTGGTCGGGCTGCATGCTCTTTGCGCCCCTGTGCACTACGGCCATTACCACGGGCCTCCTGAGCCCGTACATTGGGTGGTGCATGTAGAACAGTCCTGGCCCGCTTGTGGCCGTGAACGTCCTCGCGCCAGCGAAGCTCGCTCCCTGTACGCTGATCTGTGCGCTGATCTCTGACTCCACCTCGATAAACTTGGCGTCCAGCTCACCGTTGGCCACGAACTCGGCCAGGTAATGGACTATCGTTGTCTGTGGTGTGATTGGGTAAGCCGATGTTACCTCGATCCTGGCCAGCTTCGCCCCGTAGGCGACGGCCTTGTTTCCTACCATTAACTCGCTGTGTGGCATCTTAAACCGCCTCCGATTTCATCACTATTGCATCAACCGGGCACTCCACGGCGCATATACCGCAACCCTTGCAGTAGTCATAGTTGATGACGCTCTTTTTCTCTACCATGTCTATGCTGCCATCCGGGCAGACCATCCAGCAGAGCTTGCACCCAGTGCATTTCTCCGCATCAACGATGGGTTTGAAGGTCCTCCAGTCAGCCTTGCTGTTGCTGGGGGCACCTGACGTATCGATCTTATCAACCACCTTTGGCCTACCTATCTCCGTGTTGTTGTATGCTTCCTCGACCGCCCTGACGTTCATTTCCGCAAGCCTGCCTGACCACTGCTGTTTGACGGTTTGGATAACCGACTCCAGTTTCACCTCGCCGGTCGCCTTGCAGAAAGCACCGAGGATGGCAGTGTTTGTGATTGGCCCACCAAGGACCTCCAGCGCGATAGCGGTCGCGTCAACCGACGCCGTCAGGATATCCATGTCAAGCTCGACCTCCGCGGGTGGGACTGAGCTGTTGACCACCAGCATCCCATTTTTCTTCAATCCATCCGTGATGTTCACGGATTTCCTGAGAAGCGGGTCAAGCACCACGACGTAATCAGGCTCGTGGATGAGGCTTCTCACCATCTGGTCCTTCTCGCCTATCCTGACGAAGGCAGTAACAGGCGCACCCCTGCGCTCCGTGCCATACATAGGGATGGACTGGCTGTGATGGCCCTCAATGAAGGCCGCGGTGGCCAGGATACGGGAAGCCGTAACGGCCCCCTGCCCTCCCCTACCGTGGAAACGTATCTCAATCAATATAATCCACGAGTAAGTATCCAATGAGCATATGAAGTTTCTCAGATGACGGCTCATTCAGGCATAATTCTGATGTCCCCCTATGCGTTCACCCAGTTTACCTGGGCTTACCTGAGCAGAAAGTTAGTCTCCGTTAACCTTGCACGCTGAGGCCCGGTGTGTGACCAAGGTAAATAAGGCGCGCCACAAGGTCTTTATTGTTGTAAAATGGGTTCAGTTTTTTCAAGTTCAGATAAAATAGGGGACATCGTCGCCAGGTTCCCGAAAGCCGGGGAGATATTCACAAAGCATGGGATTGATTTCTGTTGTGGCGGACACAGGTCTCTATCAGAAGCCATCAAGGAGCAAAGCCTTGATGAAAAGATGGTCCTTGAGCTATTAGAGAAAGGCTACCAGGACACCATTGGCCAGGCTCTGACGGACATCGATTGGAGACAGGCCCCTACAGGTGACCTCCTTGACCATATCGTCAACACGCATCACGTGTTCCTACGACGTGAACTGCCCCAGTTGAGCGATCTCACAACGACTATACTGCGTGTCCACGGGGCAAGCCACGGGGACGAACTGTCTAAGGTTCACAGGCTCTTCCACAACCTGAAGCTGGAGGTTGACCAGCACCTCATCAAGGAGGAAGAGATCGTGTTCCCGCTGTTGAAGGAGTACGCGGAGAACCCGGACCCGGCTCAGGTCGAAAAAATAGCCGATCTGAACGGCGGGTTGATTGAGGTACACGAGGGGGCAGGCGGTATACTGAAGGAGCTGAGAAAGGTGACGGACAATTACACGTTACCCGATGATGCATGCCGAACATACCAGATGACTTTCACCAAACTTGAAGAACTGGAGTCAGACCTATTCCAGCACATACACCTTGAGAACAACCTCCTATTCCCCCGTTTTGAGGGGTAGCCGAAACAGGCTCAGCCCCATCTTCTACTGATTCGCATATCCTATATGTTATGGCGAATCATGTGTTGTACCGATGAGCGGCCTGAACATAGACGGCGTTGTATTCGACTTCGATGGCACCCTAATCAACCTGGGTGGCCACGTCGAGTGGAGGAAGGCGCAGGAAGAAGTGGTGCAGGATTATATCGACCAGAACTGCGACGAGGAGACTGTTCAGGCTTGTAACGCCAAGGGCATGTTCACGATGCTGGACGAGATGTACAGGAACATCAAGGACGAGAGGGGGGAAGATGAGGCCAGGGTCATTCAGGCCTCGATCTACAACCTGATCCGAGACTACGAGGTCAAGGGGGTTGACGCGTGCGTGGTGATGGATGGCTGCCCCGGCACACTGGACTGGATAAGCGAGAGGGGGGTGCCCATGGGCATCCTGACAGCCAACTCGGCCAAGTCAGCCGAGGAAGCCCTGAAATTCCAGGGACTCCGCCACCACTTCAAGGCGGTTCTCGGGCGGTCAGTTGATTTCCCCATGAAGCCACACCCAGCCCAGCTTGAGGAGTGCTTCAGGTTGATAGGTGCAGACCCATCCAGGGGGGTCATGGTGGGTGACAGCCACAAGGACATCATCGCGGGTAAGGCAGCGGGGGCTTACACCGTGGGCATCCCGGTCTACTTCACGAGGCTTGAGCTGATGAAGGAGGCAGGGGTTGATGTCATCATCGACAGCCTGAGCGAGCTCCCAGCGGTCCTTGAAGGTCTCTAGACCGCTAACCCGTTCAGGTAGAAAAATACATAGTACAGAGCGACCAAGGTCAGCACCGAGATCAGCAGGCCCCTCATTGCCCTGTTATAATCCATCCCGAACGCCCCGACCCCTCCCGCAAGGAAACCGTACAGGTGGATGTCGTGGGCTACGTTGATGTCGTTTGCGTAAAGCAGGGAAGTAACCTCGATTGCCAACATCCCAAGCCCCAGCAACACACCGGGCAACGGGATGAAAAGGGCTGACGTGAACTTGAACGGCATCAACAGCAGGAGTAAAGCGATTGCCCCGAAGACCGCCCCCGAGGCACCTATCACGGGCATGGTGGACGCCTGATTTGTTAGGATGTGGGCGTAACCCGAGGCCATCCCTGACCCGACCAGGACGAGCCCAAACTTTGTGCCGCCTATCTCGGACTCGACGGCCCGTCCCACGCTGAGCAACACGAACATGTTGGAGACGAGGTGCTGTAGGTTGATGTGGAGGAACATGTATGAGAACAGGCTGACAAAGTTCTGGCCCGCCATGAAAGAGGCAGGACGCACGGAATACTCCTCAACGAGTTGTAGGAACTGCGATTCTGGTAAAGCGTATCCCCCGAAAAACACGATTGTGCAGGTCACTACAAAGAGGTATGTGAAGACCGGCTCGTGCCTGCGTGACATATCAAGCAATACCCTCTTTGAAGTATTAAAAACCTGAACTCACCGACACTGGGATGCGGAAAATGCAGTATCGTGAAGAAAAACGTACCCGTATTCATGAAAAGCTACGGTAATCATAGCAATTTGAACCTGAAAGGGTAACTCTTTTGACTAAGACTTATCATTATACGGTGAAGGTCGCGCAAAATGTTAGACAATCTACGGCCCATAGACAACAGGAAAGTAATCGGTAGAGGTACATGGTATGATAAAGCGGCGGACGAGCTCATCAAGCGAGAGAAGAAGCTCAAGCGCGACCTCACCAAGATGCGGACCGAGAGCGGTCTAGGAGCCAGTGGATACCCACATATCGGCAGCATAGGGGACGCCCTCAGGAACTACGGGATAGCCTTGGCCCTCCAGGTCAGGGGCTATGACAGCGAGTATATCGCGTTCGCCGACGACAAGGACGGGCTCAGGAAGATACCAGCGGGCATGCCCGAGGAGCTTGAGCAGTACCTTGGCTTCAGCGTGGCCCAGATACCTGACCTGTTCGGTGACTGCCACTTCAGCTTCGGCGAGCACATGAGCAGCCTGCTAAAGGAGGCGCTGGACGCCAACGGGGTGGTGTACACGCCCATGTCGGCTTACCAGACCTACAAGGACGGGGTCCTGAACGACCAGATTATCAAGATTCTCGACAACAAGGAAAAGGTCGGCAAGATCATTGAGAGGGTTACGGGTCAGGAGAAATACCTTGACAACCTTCCCTATTTCGTGGTCTGCGAGGAGTGCGGAAAACTCTACACGACCTACGCCCATGATTACAACCCCGAGACACAGACGGTCCAGTACGAGTGCAAGGGGATGGAGGTCAAGGGAACCTACCAGGAAGGCTGCGGACACAAGGGAGAGGTCAACGTCCTGGGTGGGAAGGGAAAGCTCCCGTGGAAGGTGGAGTTCGGTGCGAGATGGCACGCCCTTGACATCAGGTTCGAGGCGTACGGCAAGGACATAGCCGACAGCGTCTACGTCAACGACGCCATCTGCAGGGAGATATTCGAGTGGGAGCCGCCCATGCACGTCCAGTACGAGATGTTCGTGGACAAGGGGGGCAAGAAGATCAGCAAATCAGCGGGGAACGTGTTCACGCCCCAGGTGTGGTACAGGTACGGCAGCATGCAGAGCCTGAACCTGCTCATCTACAAGCGTTTCGTGGGCACAAAGAGCGGGTCGGTTGATGATATCTCCACACATATGGACGAGCTTGACGAGCTGGAGGACATCTACTTCGGCAAGCGCAAGATCAAGGACCAGCTGGAGTACTACAAGCGCACAGGACTGTACGAGTACTCGTACCTCCTGAACCCACCGGAGGAGCCCGAGGCACACGTGCCGTTCAACCTCATGGTGAACCTTGCAAAGGTATCGCCGCCGGGGAAAGAGGCCAAGTTCATGAGGGCAAAGCTGGATGACTATGGCTACCTCAAGGAGACTGACAGGGGCATCGATGATAGGATCAGCAGGACCCTCAACTGGATCACGGACATCGATGACGACAAACAGGAAGCAATAGTGCTTACCGATGTTCAGAAGAATGTTGTCAAGGGCATCATCGAAGAGCTGAGGACCGCTGAGGATGTGGATGCTTACCAGGCCAGCATATTCAACGTGGCCAAGGCGCTGGAGTTGAAGGCAAGGGACGTTTTCCCAGTGGTCTACAGGATACTCCTGAGAAAGGACAGGGGTCCAAGGTTCGGCCCATACGTGGGCCTGGTGGGCAAGGACTCAGTCATCGCCTCTCTTGAGGCGGCTCTCTAGTTTTTCCAACTAATATTCTAACAAATAGCTAGCCTGGACTTCAAATCTTTTGTAGTTGAAGTTCAACAAGAAAAAACATGGATAAAATAGCCGCGAATAAAAATGGGGATGGTTGTTTATTCGGGGATCGCGGCAGTGATCGTTATCTCGATCTGGCCGCCGTTGAGACCAGCCTCGACGGTTGTGCGTGTCGGTGGGTCATCTGGAAAGTACTCCCTCCACAGTGGGTTCAGGATCTCCGGCCTGTCGTTGATGTCCTCCAGGTAGACCACGGCCTTGACAACGTCCTCCAATGATAGCCCGTTCGCCTCCAGGACGCCCTTGATCCTGTCAAAGGTGTTCCTGAAGCGTGCCTCCTTGGTGTCGCCTCTACCTATTATCCCGCTGAGGTAGAGGGTGTTCCCTGACTTCCTGACCGTTGAAATTAATGGCTTTGACATAATAGTTCCTGTTCTCTTCTGATCCATTATTATTAAACACTCTTGGGGGCAGCCGTTTTCGCATTGAAATGAGGGATTAATGGGGAGTAGCCAAGGTTATGGCATCAAGTAGTTCCCGTCATCGTCCTTGTTAAAATCTTCAACCCGGACAACTGCATCAAGCGGCAACGGGGCGTACAGGTGGGGAAAATCCTCACCGATCTCGTCCTTGCCCTCCCATCTGAGGCTCTCCTTGATCTTCTCGGAATCAATGTAAAGCAGCACCAGGTACTCCGAGTCCATGTAGAAGCTGTTTGCTACAGGGATGACCTGTTGCTCCGTTGACATGTGGATGAAGCCCTGGCTCTCAAGGGAATCCGCGGTGTACTCTCCTTTCTTCTCTGCCCTGACCCAGTCCTTTCGATTAGCGATATGGTAAATCAAGCCAACATATCAACGGGGAAAATACGTGATAACGTTATTGCTACCCAGCACTCCAGGCGGTTTTTTAAACTTTTTATTGTTTTACTTCACATTATAGAGTATGACAGTCATCACCCTCCTAACAGATTACGGTATAACCGACAGCTACGTCGCGGAAGTCAAAGGAGCAATCCTGAAGATCAACCCAGCGGCCACCATCATCGATGTCAGCCACGACGTGGGTAATTACGACATCTCAGCGGGGGCCTTCCACATGACCCGTGCATCGAGATATTTCCCTGAAGGCACGGTACATGTCGGTGTTGTTGACCCCGGTGTGGGGAGTTCAAGGAAGGCAATAATCATCAAGGCGAAGGACACTTGGTTCGTGGGACCGGATAACGGGCTGATGGCTCCAGCGGCTGATCGGATCGGCTATGAGCAGGCTTGGGAGATCACCAACCTTGATCTGCTTCCAGCTAAGGTGAGTGACGTCTTTGACGGCAGGGACGTGTTTGGGCCAACGGGGGCCCTCCTCTCAAAAGGTGTCTCGCCGGACGAGATTGGGACCAGGATCGATGATATCATCAGGCTCCCATATTATCAGCCAGAGATCAAGGGGAAAATCATAAATGGAAATGTGATCCACATTGATGGTTTTGGCAACGTGGTTACAAACATCACATACGAGACATTGAAGCAGGTTGGAGTGACCAGCGAGACAGCGTTCAATTTAACCGTGGATGGCAAGGAGTACGCCGTTCCCTATGTTAAGCGGTTCAGCGCGGTCGAGAAGGGCGAGTTGCTTTTACTCGTGGCAGGAGGCGGCTACATGGAGATATCAGTTAACCAGGGCAACGCCGGGAAGCGCCTCGGGTTGAGTGAGGGAACGGAAATACGGATCGAAATCCGCTGATATCAACGCTCATATAAATGCAAAATGGGGTAGGATGGGAAAAAAGGAGCCTTGCCTATAG
>CAYLJH010000082.1:0-8209 GCA_964383685.1 uncultured Candidatus Bathyarchaeia archaeon
TCGGTTCCCTTTACGCTCTGGAACATGGATGTGAACGCACCGAGGCGCTCCATGATGGGGCAGATAGTTTTCCCGCACAGCATCTTGCCGCCCTTGCAGATGCTGCACATGCCCTGGGTAGGTGCCTTGAGCATGAGCATGTCCCTTGTGACGTCTAGAGAAGATGCGATGTTGGGGTCCGCGTTCACCATGTCCCGTACCCACTTGTTCTGTGGTTTGAACTTGGATGTGATGCGCTTCCCCATTGGTGGTCAATGATGCATTGGAGTTAAAAACGGTTAAGGTTACCTTTTGAGAGGAGAGACCACTGAAAATGGCGGCTATTACTGTTAAAAACGTCGAGATACCCCACAGGGAACTCAAGCTCAAGGGAAGGATATACAGGGCGGACGGGGAGGGCAAGAAGCCTTCTGCCATCATCTGCCACGGGTACCCCGGTGACACGAAGAACATGGACCTTGCTGAGGAGCTGACCATCAACGGCTACAATGTACTTGTATTCTTTTATGCTGGTGCATGGGGCAGCGAGGGCACGTACAGGTTCAAGAACTTGACGCCAAGTACAAAATCAGCCCTGGAGTGGCTGCTGGGGAAGCCATTCGTTGACCCTAGCCGCGTCGCGCTGATCTCCCACAGCATGGGGGCGTTGCCGCTCACCAGCCTAATGAGCGTCGATGACAGGGTCAAGACGGGCGTCCTCATGGCACCGGCCTCCGATACAGCCCCGTGGCTGGGCGAGGATGTAATTGACAACCTATTCACAGTCTTCAGGGCCATGTCAGAGGGAAAACTGGCGACGGGCGACGACTCCGGGTACAAGCAGGACATGATTGATGCCGCCAAGAACCTGAACCCAATGGACAGGGTCGCGGACATCAAGGCACCCCTCATGGTAATCGTGGGCTCAACCGACGATATCACAAAGCCAGAGACATGCAAGGCTCTCTACGAGAAGGCAACTGAGCCAAAGAAGTGGGTGCTCCTAGACGGGGCTGACCACAGCTTCACCGAGCACAGGTATCCCCTGCACAGGGAGATTCTGGGCTGGCTGAAAAAAGAGCTCTAGAGGATTGTCAGGGACTCGATGTCCCTCGGGTAGTAGGTGAGCCACTCGCAGCCGTCCTCTGTGACCACAAGTGTGTCGCTGTGCCTGAACCCGGCATAACCAAGTTCATAGATACCGGGCTCGATGCTCACAACTATACCCGGCTCCAGCTGAAGGTCGTTCCCCTGGTCGAGGTACGGCGGCTCGTGGCCCAGCAACCCCAGCCCATGTCCCGTGTGGTGCCTCACGAGGTTCCAGTAGCCGGATTCCTTGATGACCTTGTTTGACGCCCTGTCAACGTCGGCGCAGGTGTTCCCCGGCCTCAGAGCCTCGGCAGCCGCCTCCTGTGCCCTGCACATCACCTTGAACATCTTCTCCATCTTGGCCGTGGGCTTGCCCACGATCATTGTGCGCTCCAGCTCGCTGCCGTAGCCACCGATATCAGCTCCAGCGCCGGTAACAAGTACATCCCCGTCCTTGATGGGCCTGTTGAGGTCTATGGAGTGGGGTATGGCTGATTTCCAGCCCACCTGTCCCCTGAAGCCGGCGCTCACCGCCCTCCCCTTAATGGATTGATACTCGGAGCCCAGCGTCTTACGCATTGCCGATGTTGCTTCCAGCGTCGCCATCAACCGCACCTCCATGTCGTAGAGGCCCGGTCTCGTGTACTCCTGGAGGTATGTGTGGGCCAGGTTGCCCCACTTGCATGACTCCTTGATTAGATCGATCTCCTCCTGGCTCTTCACCAGCTTGATGTCCCACATGAACTGGCCATCAGCTACAAGCTCAGCGTCTTTCATCACGTCGCATAGCTTTGGGCCCCTGTACCCCATGGTTCCACCGGCCCCGGCTGGGTTATCAGTGCCTATCCTGGCCTTCCCGTACCCCAGCTCCCCCAACCAGTCCGCGAACCTGTCCATCGGGTGCTTCTCCCCTGGATAGTCAAGGTACGTGTAGCATTCACCGATCAGCGGGGTCTGAAGTTTAAGGTGGTCCGCCTCAAGGAGCGGGCCCATGAAGATGGGTTTCCCATCAGGCTCAACGAGTAACGCAGCGGGCCTCTCCGTCACCATGTGGTAGAAGTGGCTGAAGTAGAAGATGCTGACGCCGCTCGTGACGAGGTACGCGTCAAACTTCTCTTCCTCCATATGTGCCCTGAGCTTGGCAAGCCTGTTGCCGTACTCCTTCCAGCTAATCCTTAGCTTTGGCATTTTTATCAGAAATATCTGGCGGTTTTAGGGTAATAACACCATCGAAGGGTTACAGCGGCAGCTTGACCGATACCGTAGTGCCCTTCCCCACCACCGAGTCGATGGCTATACTACCCCCGTTGGACTCTACGGCGAGCTTGCAGAAGCTCAGTCCAAGTCCGAGGCTGGAGGACTTGGTGCTGAAGAAGGGCTGGAATAGCTGGTCCCTTATCTCCTCAGGTATGCCTGATCCCGTGTCAGTGATGCTTATCTCAACGAACCCGTCAATGCTGTCTAGTTTTATGGTGATAGTGCCCCCTTCCGGCGTCGCCTCGACGGAGTTCCTTATGATGTTGTAAAAGGACCTCTTGATCTTCTCCGAGTCTATCGATAACGCAAGAAAACCGCCTTCCATCCCATTTTCAAGATTAATGTCATCAGGGATGTGGCTCATCTCTATGGCACCGTTTATGATTCCGTACACGTCCGTCAGTGTTTTCTCCGGCTCGCTGGGGTTTGTTATCTCCTTCATCTCTTCGAGGGTGATCATTATCCTCTCGATGCTGTCGTCGATGTTATCAACAACTTCAGAGGCTAGGTCGGGGTTATGCCTTAACACAAACGAGGCGTTCCTGAGGCTCTGTATGGGTCCTTTTAGGTTATTCTGGATGTTCTCGTGGATCTTATCTATACCACCTACCAGATCCATGAGATGCGCCTCCCTCAGGGCCCTCATCGTTCTCTCCTGCATCAACCTTTCGAGGGAGCTGGCGAAGTGGTCCGCGAGGATCTCAACCATCTGAACATCCTCCTCAGAGAAGGCGTCAGTCTCCTGCTCCTCGATGTTAATTACCGCAACCGCCCTTCCATCGATTATTACTGGAACATCCAGCTCGGAAAGGGAAGGGGCGACTCCCTCCGGCCTGCTCCTGATGTAGTCGGGATTCTCCCGGAGATCGTTGATGATTTGGGTCGTTGCCTCAATGATGGCTCTAACCGTGAGCCCACCGTCTGATAATGGCAGTCTATCCACGGTGCTGACGCCCAGGTGTTGCTTGAAGACCAGGTAATCCTCCTCAACAAAACTGACTGAGGCATAATCCATCCCAAGTATCTCCTTCAGGGCATCGAGAATTATAGCAGCCATCGCTTCCTGAGAGGTCGCACCGCCCAATCCCGCGGTGCTATTATGAAGGGCGCTGATCATGGACTCCCTTTTTACCCTCGTCGTGATGTCCCTTATGAGAAGAAGTGTTACCTCTTCACCTTCGTAGAAAACACCGCTCGCGGAGACCTCATAAACCGCCGGTTTTCCCGTCTTGTGAACGCCACCGATTTGAAATGGGGTTTTGAACCAATCGCTGTCAAAAGGAATCTTTTCAAGCTCATCTACCTTCCCGTGATCGCTCTCGGCGATGTAATCGAGGAGGTTGGAGCCCAGCATCTCATCTGGGTCCCCAGAGCCATGGATATCGGCTGCTGCCTGGTTGGCGAACACAATTATCCTGTCCTTGGCAAGTATGACTCCATCAGATGTGTTCTTGACAATTTGCTCGTATATCCCGTTGCCCCCAGCCATTCCTTCAATCCCCTGAAAAGATCAGTCCGCTTCCTTTACATAAGCAAATTGAAGATTGGACACGACCTCATTTAGTTGTTTTGCCTCCTCCTCGGAGACAAGTGGCTGGAGAGTCTCGACCAGTGCCCTGGTTGTGTCGATCGCTATCCTCGCCTTATCCAGGTCTATGACCGGCTCCTGTTCCTCGCTGAGCTTCGCCCCCAGGTATAGCACAGATTTCGTTGACGTGACGCTGATGAAAAACTGCAGGATCTCCTCGATGTCGAGCTGAAGTAGCGCGACCTGCTCACCGCCCTGATCTGACATGGAAATAAGTATCGCTGACATTGTTTAAGTCACTTTATACAATCGATCTGGTAACTGGTGGCGGAGTTCGGGAATTCTTTCCCCACAACTGGGTCAAACTACCTCTGCCGTCACGTTCAGAGGGTTTTGAGGTACTTGAACACGGGGAACACGACGCTGTTGGTTTCTGCCCCCCTTCCCTTCAGGTACCCGTTGAAGAAGTTCCAGCCCACCAAGCCGTCTCCCACCTCAGGCTCAAGGCAGTAGAACGCCACGTTGGCCAGTGGCTGCGCCATGTCCACGTGGTAGCTTCCTGCGGGGTAGGTCTTCTCAGTCCTGAACCATCCCCCCTTGAGCTCGATCATCTCGTACAGCCTGATCCAGCCCTTCTTCACCTCCCTGAAATCGTCAACAATGAACTCGTACCCATCAACAGTGACAGGCTCGCCTAGCTTTGTCACTGTTACCCCGTGGTCCCTGAGCTTCTCGGCCACCCCCCTGAGTTCCTGGTAAAAGATGTAGCCCCTGGGGACAATGGCGTCCTTGGTCCCGACGGGCCTAGTCAGGTCAGTCACGCCCTTGATGAGTTCGGGCTCTCCCTCCCCGATGTAGTGGCGCATGATGCTGGTGCCAGGGATATACTCCTCCGTCCGCCCCTTGTAGGCGTAGAGTTCAGTCTTCTCGGCCTGCTCCGCGTACTCCCCCTGGACCCAGTTCCTGAGCTCGCCCGTTTCAGCCTTCGTGAGCACCTCGCTGACCACCCTCTCGTCTGCCTCCCTGCATATAGTGATGATCTCATCCCCCCTCTCCTTGACGTAATCGAGGAGACAGAGGGTAAACGTGAAGCACGCCCAGATCCGCTTCTCGAATCCCACGTGACCGGGGGTCTCGGTGAGTATGCTCATCCGGTTCCTGAGCCCGATGGCGTTGACTATCATCTTTGCCTCGACGCTGTAACCCCCAGCCACCGGGTCCCAGACCTCAGGCGGCCATTTCTCCCAGTCAAAATCGGCGTGGGTGTAGTACATTGCACCGAACTTTTTCTCCCCATGTTCCCTGATCCAGGGAAGAACATTGTATTGGGTGTACTCCCGCGGCCCAGGGTCTCCCGTCGGGGTGTAGCTTGGAGCGTACAGGTTACAGTAGCCGTGCTGGACCCTGCCCATGCTGTGGAGGTCAAGGGTCATCACCGGGTCCCACTTGTTCAGGACGTTCATGTACAGCCCCTTCATGTTCAGGGTCTCCATCTTGATGCCGTCCCTGTTCACGTCCGCGTCAACCGCGTTGTGCCGCAGGCTCTGGATATGGGGCGTGCCACTGAACGTGCTCGTGTTCTTGACCTCCCATGTCTCGGTACCGTCCGGGTTGAAGTCAGGGGCTACCATGATTATCATGTGGTCAAGGTAGTGCCCCTTGTCTCCCGTGGCGATGTCACGCATCAGCATGAGAAGCGACTCCTTTCCCTCCGCCTCCGGCGGGTGAATGTTCCCCTGAAGATAGACAATGGGCTTCCCCGTCTCCTTTGCCTCCTCGGGCGTCGTCACCCTGGGGTTGCTGAGTATGACCAGCGGGCTGACCCTCCTCAGGTCGCTTATGAACAGCCGCTCGATGTGGATGTACTCACTCCTCCAAGCTAGCTTGCTGATAAACTCAAGTGTCTCGATGTGGCTGGCGGTTCGCGTATAACCTGATTCCTCAGGCACCGTCCTCAGCTCATCAGGGTGATCCCCCGTCCAACCCGGCGGGACCTGGCTGTCCCAGTAAATCTTCGTCAATTATGAATCCCTGAGAACCTTCTCCTAGGATGTATATTAGATTAGCATCAGGAGGCGCTTTTCCTTGTTCTTTGTTAGCTTTACAGTGAAGCCCCTGGACTCGATGCTGGACACGATGAACGCCACCTGTTCAGGAGAAAGGGCCGGCTCAACGTCCGCTCTGACTATGAAAATTGCCGCCTCCGGGTCGAAAATATCCACCTTGCGCCTCCTGACGACATCAATCTCGGCCCTCTCGGCCACCAGGTGATGTAAAGCACCTGCAAGAAGTCTCCGGAGCTCTAACCTTCGCTCCTCGACCATCTCGTTGACGGTCCTGTCCCTTGGCTCCATCTACTTGGATGTCCTTCTCAGGATCTCGACCTGATACTCGGCGATCTCGTCCTCTGTCAGGTCTATCCCGAACTTGGCCTTGAGCCTCTCCTTGATCTCGCCCACATCCTTGGCCCCATCCATGACCTTGGGGATGATGTTACACATGTCCTCGACGATGTTCCAGGGGAACACTACCCACCTCCAAGCGATCTCGTCACCGTAGTAGTCAGGGGTGAACTTGCCGCCGCTGATGTGCCTGAGCGTCGCCGTCCTGATCTTCCGGGGGTTCAGGGTCTTTATGTAATCAACCGCGACCTTCATGCTCTCACCAGTGTCCGTGATATCGTCCACAATGACAACGTCGCGCCCCGTCAGGTCGATATCGAAGGGGTACTTGATCTTGGCGGACCCATCTGGCGTTGCCGTGACCCCCCAGTGCTCCACTTTCAGGCTCACCAGATCCCTGACACCGAGGTAGTCACAGAGGACGCGGCTGAGGACCCAGCCCCCGCGGGCCAGGCCGACCATGAAATCAGGCTGGTAGCCGTCCTCCTTCATTTTCTCAGCAACTTTCTTTGCTAATACATTGAAGAGCTCCCAGCTCATTATCTCGCACTCGAAAGACTCGTCGGACATTTCCAAGGTAGATGATACATTAACTGGTTTAATGGTTTGGAAAAAAAAAGAAAAAAATAGGATATTAGAGACTTATCGAGGACCTGGCCGTGAGAATCCGTTCGCACTTAGTGCGGCGTCATCCCAAGATACAGAGATTTCGATGCCGTTGTACTGGCCATAGCTAGTGAAGCCATCCCCAGCAAAGCCCCAGATATCGAAGATACCTGGCTTTCTGTCTCCGTTCTCGTCTAGGTCAACCCATCCGGAAGTACCGTAGTAGTTCCTTGGGACATCTGGCCAAAGAGGAGCAACATCGTTTGCGTCAACGCTGCCCGCTTCAAGTATGCTCAGGGCTAGAGCGGTTGCACCGTCATAGTCCGTTGCTGTATAGAAGCTCGCAGGCTGTGATACTAGATCATAGTACCGCTCGTCGAGGTCTATCCACTTCCAACTCTTTGCGGGAGTCATCAGTGAGCTAAAACCTCCAACTGCTACTTGCATTCCTCCGCCGTCGTCGAGCATCCTCTGGCTCCTGCCTGAGGACTCTGTGCCCATCCAGATAACATCCCTAGTATTTTGGTAGTCACCGGTCTGGGACATCAGTACGACGCCCTCGTCGAAGTACATCGTCTGTACACCGACACGCTCTACACCATACTCGGCAATCGCTTCACCTAGGAGGTCGTCCATGGTGGCTAGATAGCTGCTGAACTCAGTGACCTCAGCCGCATACCTTACACGCTCGATAACCGCAATGTCGACTTCCTCAAGTGCAGGAAGCAACACGTTGTAGATTCCGTCTGCCCAGCTGTCGCCCCTCTGGACGATCAGAATGGCCTCAACACCCCAGCTCTTCCACATGTTAGAGATGGCAGGTGCCTGGACAAAGTCCGTTGGGCATGTCCTGAAAAGCCTGTCGTTCTCTATTGCGAGGAGCGGTGATGTGCTGCTTGAGCTGATCATCAACATGTCGTTGTCGTTGACATAGCTCAATGCGGCCTGCGCCTGGCTAGACCATCCACCACCCATGAAAACTGTTACGTCCATTGCCTTAAAGCTCTGGACCTTCTCAAGGTGGATTGCTGCCTGACCGTCCGCAGTGTCCTGTAGGAACTCGATTGTGGCATCATAGCTCATTTTATCGAGATACGCGTTGAGGTCTGCAGCAATGATGTCCTCATATAGAGGAACTGCAGTCTCCAATCCTGCGGTTGATGCTACGATCGCGCCGATCTGTATGGTTTTTCCCTCAAAGGGATTAACTTCCACTATTACATCAGTACCGTCTCCATCACTTGATGGGGCCATATAGTAGCCGACTCCGGCTCCTACTAGTAGTCCTACGACGAGTACCGCTGCAACAAGGGTCATATTGGTATTTTCCATTGAAAATTTACACCGA
>CAYLJH010000083.1:0-8065 GCA_964383685.1 uncultured Candidatus Bathyarchaeia archaeon
AATTGGAGGAACATTCCCCAGGGTACGCGTTTTTCTGGAGAGCCTGATACATAACCAAATACAAAGAGGGGTGTGAGGGGATACCCGGGATAACATCTAATACAGTCCGATTACCGGAAAGGGGCTTTAGAATCACCCAGTTCTGGGTTTGATCTATACCAATCATCGGGCCAATCTACACCAAAGAGTCGGCCAATCGACAAAAGGGGGCAGGTCAACCTCGTACAAGGAACAGGTGAAACAATGGTCGGATTGTCAACGATACAAGCAGGGAGGAGAGGGCTACCTCCAATCAGGGCTGAACTCACGCCCCATTCCACAAAATAAGCCGTAAAACGCCCCTACTCCGATCTCAATATATGCAGAAACGCTATCTATTCAATACAGAAAATACGTGTTTAATGCCGATGACTCGATCCAACCAGAAGAATGAGCTGAGGTCAATCATCCTGAGCGAATTTATTTTCTCTTTGAAATAAAAACGCGCTATTCGGAGAAACCTTATCCCCATATACCGCTCCATTCAAACTATGTCGATTGGAATAAAAGGGAAATGTGTCATCGCCCACGACGGGAGCGACCACCGGTTAGTCAGGGACGGCGTAGTGGTCACCGAGGGGAACCGGGTCAAGTACGTTGGCAAATCATACAAGGGGAAGGTTGACCGCTGGATAGAAGCCTCAACACACGTGGTCATACCCGGCATGATATGCACCCACACCCACGCGTCAAGCGCGCCCAAGGACAAGTCATTCATCGATGACACCGGCGCACGTCACTTTTACATGAGCAGCCTGGGCGAGAACCTAACCGCCCTGGGCAAGAGCATCAAGCCAGAGGACTACCACACGTTCTCCAAGTACAGCATGGCGGAGCTGCTTAGATCGGGCTGCACAACCATGGTGGAGATAGGCATGGTGGGCACCCTTGGGGCCAAGGACGCCATAAAGCATATCGACACAATGGGCATGAGGGCCGTGGAAGGCTGCAATATCGAGGACGGAGTATGGACGAGGAGCCAGGGTGCCAACCTCTACACCGAGTGGAACGAGCTGGAGCATGGCCTCAAGCTGCTGGCCGAGGCCGAGGCTTTCGTCAAGAAGTATGACGGAGCACTAGATGGCAGGATTATCGCTGCAATGTACCCCAGCACCGTAGACAAGGTCAGCGCCGACCTCCAGAAGGCTGTCAGGACCAAGGCCAACGAGTTGAACTGCCCCGTGAGCATACACGCGGCCCAGTGGGTCGTGGAGTTCCAGAACATGCTCAGGATGTACCGCAGGACACCAATCGAGTTCCTCAGCGACACAGGGCTGCTCGGGCCAGACCTAATCATCGGGCACGGCTGGGCCATTGCAGGACACCCGCTCCTCGCGTACCCCAAGGTGGGCGGTGGAGACCTTGAGATACTGGCAAAGTCAGGCGCATCAGTGAGCCACGACCCGCTGGTGTTCACGAAGAGGGGAAACAAGATGCACAGCCACAGCAGCTACCTGGCCGCAGGCGTAAACCTGGGCATCGGCTGCGATACAAGCCCCCAGGACCTGCTGAACGAGATGCGGATGGCCAGCTATATGAGCAAGGTGGCCGACTGGGACTGCTTCAGCGGGAGCGCACGGGAAGTTTTCTCATCCGCAACCCTGGGCGGGGCCAAGGCATTGAGGAGGAACGACCTAGGCAGGATATCAGTCGGTGCGCTGGCTGACATCGCCGTCGTCAACATGCAGACCATCAACAACGTGCCATGCAGAGACCCGGTCAAGAACCTGGTCAACGCCGCGACTCGTGCGGACGTGGAGTACGTCATGGTTGACGGCAAGCTGGTCATCGACGAGAAGAAACTCATGGTTATTGACGAGGAGAAGCTACTGAAAGAGGTCCAGGACGTGACCCAGGCCATCTGGGACAGGATCCCCGAGAACCACTACCAGGGACTCCACAGCGACGACGTCAGCCCCCAGAGCTTCAAGCCGTGGAACCCCGAGGATTAATCCTCCTCTCTTCAGCAGTTATCCATTCTACTGCTTTTTACTATAGGTAATTAGAATAAACTGGAATAAAATAGAAATTAGAGGCTGTGATAAGCCTTCTTCCCAAGCTCGAACGCCCGCATGTTCAGCTCCAGGAACTGTGGCTTCAGGCCCGTTCTCAGGGTCCCCACGATTGTCTCCTCGCTGTAGGGAAGCAGTCCGCTCTCAACAATCGATCCCAACATGACGATGTTCGTCGTGATTGGATCACCCGCCTCCTCCGCGATACCTGTGGCGTCGAATAACCGGATGTCATCGGTGACCTTCCGTAGAAGACCAATCAGCTCATCCAACTCAGGGTATGACCTCATGCCGCTAACTACCTCGACCGGGTCTGTTTTCCTCGAATTGATTAGTGCTAACCCTCCCTTCTTCAGGTAGGTTACGCCCCTCCTCACTGCCTCGGCTGGCTCGAACCCGATGAGAACATCGGCCTCACCCTTCCTGATCTGGGGGTTGTTTGTCTCGCCGCCGATCTGGATGTGGCCCATTACAGGCCCGCCCCTCTGGGCCATGCCATAGGTCTCGCCGATCTTGACGTGCATACCCGATCTGATGGCCGCGTCTGCCAGGAGCCGCGAGGCTAGCAGGGTTCCCTGCCCGCCCACGCCGGCTACAACTATCTTGAAGGTATCCATTACGCGTCACTCCTGTGTATCGCCTTCACTGGGCACACCTGTGCGCAGCTGTCGCATCCCATGCAAAGCGTTGTGTCAATGCTCGCCTTCATTGTCTCGTCGTTCCACATTAATGCAGGGCAGCCGTAGCTTGTAAGGCACAGCTTACACCCGTTGCACACGTCCTCGTCGATAACGTACGAGACTGGCTTGTCCGGCCTCATCTGTCTGACCGCGACCATTGCGCAGTCCCTCCTTGAGATGACCATGGCGACGCCGTCGAACTCAAGCATCTCCTTGAACGCCTCCTCGGCCGCCTTCATGTCGTAAGCGTCAACCACCTTGACGAACTTGACCCCTGAAGCCCTTGCGATGTCCTCGATCATGATTGGCTCCACCTTGTCCCCCGTGGCCGTGATGCCCATCTGGGGGTTGGTCTGGAATCCCGTCATCGCCACAGCGGCGTTGTCAGCCACGACGATCTTTATCTTTGCGCCGTTATGG
This sequence comes from uncultured Candidatus Bathyarchaeia archaeon, assembly GCA_964383685.1. Lineage (GTDB taxonomy): Archaea > Thermoproteota > Bathyarchaeia > TCS64 > TCS64 > RBG-16-57-9. The sequence goes on from CAYLJH010000083.1 coordinate 3,152, forward strand.
ACCGCGTTCTGCAGTGACGGGATACCGGCGTGGAAGAACGTGCCGTCGCCGATCCAGGCGATGGTGTCAACTCCAAGCTGCTGCATGCCCTGCGAGACGCCGATGCTTGAGCCCATGGCGAAATACGTGTCCTCGAACTCCATCGGTGGCGCGTGGGCCAGGCCCATGCACCCGATATCGCCGTTGACCACCACGTTCATGAGGTCCCCCTTGACTGCCTTGACCGCCTTCTTGAGGGCGTAGATGCTTGACCTGTGTGGGCAACCTGCGCACATCGTCAGCATCCTGGCGAACATCAACTCGTCCATGGCTGCCTCAATCTCCGCCCTCCCTGGGTCATCATAGTGTGCACCCGTCAACTCGGCTATATTAGCCTCGACAAGCTCCTGACTCAGCTCTCCCTCCCTCGGGAATGACAGGTCCTTCCTGCCCAGTATCACCAGGTCAGGGTTGACGTTCTTTGCTAATGCTGTGACCATGAGCTCGATGAACGGGTCAACCTCCTCGGCGATGAGGACTGTGTCAACCGACTCGATGAGCTTTGTGACCAGCCTCTCAGGCATCGGGTGGGGGGTGCTCAGCTTCATGTATGAGACCTTGTCCTCGACCCCGAGGCTCTCTAACGCGTCCTTCACGTATGTGATCGCGAAACCTACGCCGATTATCCCTAGCTTTGAGTCCTTAGCCAGTTTAAGCTCGTTGAAACTTGTATTCTCGAAGATTTCCTGTACCACATCGATCTTTCCGTGCCTCTCAGGGTGCCGCCTGAACAGCTTCTCGAAACCGGCTACACGGTAGCTGAACTCGTCCCATGCAAACTCCGGCTTCCTGCCGAGGTCCCTGATCTCGCCGAGCACTACATCGCTTCTCATGTGGCTGAGGCGCGTGACCGTCCTGAGTAGCACGGGGAGCTTGACCTGCTCCGATAGCTCCAGGCCGAATATCGTCATCTCCTTTGCCTCCTGTGGGCTGCTGGGCTCAATGATTGGCACGTCGTTGTGGGGGCCGAGCCACCTGTTGTCCTGCTCAGTCCTGCTGCTGTGCTGGCTGGGGTCATCGGTGGAGACCACCACGAGCCCGCCTTTGACGCCCCTGAGTGTGATGGGGTTAAGTATGTCGAGTGCCACATTGACGCCCACGTGCTTCATGGGGCAGATGGTCCTCTGGTTTAGCATCGAGGCACCGTAGGCTACCTCAAGCGCCACCTTCTCGTTTGCGCTCCACTCGAAGTGGAAGCCCAGCTTCTTGGCGACCCTCGCGAGGGTGTTGCCGATCTCGGATGATGGAGTCCCTGGGTATGAAGCGGCCAGGGTGATGCCGCCCTCTATGGCTCCCCTTGCAATAGCCTCGTTTCCCATGAGGACGACCCGCTTACCCGGCTCGTCCAATGCGACAGGATGTGACATTATGAATCACATTCAATTATAATGGCTTGTTTTAAATTTCTTTCCCAAAAATAGGGGTGTTTTTAATAAAATGTTTAATGAAACCCCTGCTCGAAACTGATATAATTGTTTGATGTACATCTCCCTCATGAGCATTTTACGGGAGACGGTTCTGGGCAGGACGGGTCTGAAGGTTAGGACCCTGGGTTTTGGTGGCATCCCCATCCAGAGGGTATCCGAGGAGGAGACCATCAAGATCGTTAGGCACTGCTACGAGCTGGGCATGAACTATTACGATACAGCAAGGGGATACACGGTGAGCGAGGAGCGGATCGGCAAAGCCCTTGAGGATGTGAGGGAGAACGTTTACCTGGCAACCAAGAGCCATCAGAGAACCGCGGAGGGAATCTGGAAGGAGCTTGAGGTCAGCCTCGGCAACCTACGGACCGATTACATCGATGTCCACCAGCTCCACAACGTTACAAACCAGCAGCAATGGGAGGAGGTCAGGGCACCTGGGGGGGCCATGGAGGCAGTGAACCAGGCGTTAGAGGAGGGCAAGATCAGGCACATCAGCGTCACGAGCCACAACCCGGACCTGGCAATCGAGCTGGTGAAATCGGGGCTATTCGAGTCAATGATGATCCCGTACAACTACCTGACCCCGAAGCCAGCTGAAAAGCTGCTGCCACTGTGCAAGGAACTCAACGTTGGCACCATCATCATGAAGCCATTCGGTGGAGGAGCCTTCAGCAACGCCAACACCGCGCTCAAGTACGTCTTCAATGACCCCAGCACCGACATCGTCATACCTGGCGTCATGTCCATAGAGGAGGTTGACGAGAATTGGGCGATCTGGCTCGGCGACATGTCAATCTCCGATGAGGAGAAGGAGCTGATCGAGTATGACCGGAAAGAGCTGGGTGACAAGTTCTGCCGAGGATGCAACTACTGCCAGCCCTGCCCACAGTCGATACCCATCAGCTACATGCTGAGGGCCGAGAAACAGATGCTGAGGAGGATGGGCTGGAGCGACAGCAGGGTCGAGGGCATAAAAAAGGCTTTCGCGAAGGTGGAGACCTGCACCGAGTGCGGGGAATGTGAGTCAAGGTGCCCCTATGATCTGCCAATCATAAAGCTGCTTCCCGAATCCGTTGCCAGCCTCAAGATACACATGGAGAACAGGACCATCCCCTAGACAAATCTTATTTCCTCATCTGTCACTATTTCTTACATGAGTCTAGACAATATTCTGAAGATAGCAGAAGGAACGGCTGACGAGGTCGCTGAGCTAACAAGCGGTCTGGTCAAGTTCAACTCCGCACATCCTGATGGTTACACCGACGAGTGCGTCGAGTTCATCAAGGCGTACTGCGACAAGCATGGCATAGAGAACGAGGTCCACGCCAACGACCCCAAAAAGCCGAACATTGTAGCCAGGGTCAAGGGAACCGGAGACAAGAGGGTTCTCTGGGTTGGACACATAGACGTTGTTCCCGAGGGCAAGCCTGAGAACTGGACGTACCCCCCGTATGACGGCGTCATCGCTGACGACTGCGTCTATGGCAGGGGGAGCAGCGATATGAAGGGCTCATGCGCTGCTGCCATGGTCTCAGCCAGGATACTCAACGAGCTTGAATCAATCCCGAACACGGTGGAGTTCTGGTTCACTTCAGATGAGGAGATCGGAGGGGGGAAAGGAGCAAGGTGGCTCGCCCAGTCAGGCAGGTTCAAGGCTGATGTCTGTGTCATAGGAGATGGCAACGGGGGAGGGCCCACCGCACCCAGTATTGACCTGGGCTGTAAAGGAGGGGCAGGGGTCAAGCTAATCGCCAGGGGACAGACGGCACACGGCAGCACCCCCTATCTTGGAAAGAACGCCATCACGAGGCTCATCAACGGTATCCCATGGGTCGAGAAGATCGACGACTTTGAGCTTGACTGGCCCGAGGACTTGAAATCCGCGGTGGAGGGCAGCATTGAATACTACAAGGGCAACACCCCGACGGGCGCTGATGACATAATCAAGGCAATGGAGCACAACTTCTACACCCCGTCCGTGACATGCAACATCATCCAAGGCGGCGTAAAGATCAACGTGGTCCCTGATTACGCCGAGGCCGAGTTCGATATCAGGCTCACACCTGGGTCACACCCCACGAAGGTAATTGACAGGATCAAGGAGCTTGTTGCTAAGTCCGGGATCGAGGGACTTGAGGTTGAAGCAACGAGGGAGTACTTAGCTGATGATTACGCCGGCTACTACGAGTCACCCAATAGCAGCTTCGCCGACCAGTTCAAGGCGGTCATCAACGCGATCACGGACAAGCCAGTGAACATGAAGATACTGACGGGCGGAACAGACGGAATCAGCACGAGCAAGATCGCTGGAATACCGAGCCTGGGTTACGGCACAAGTCTAACAGGCCAGGCCCACCAGCCTGATGAGCGGGTTACTATCGAGAACCTCGTCCTCGGGGTGAAGATATTCACCGCGTTCCCGCTGGTCTACAAGTAACTCCTTTCTCACCCTTTCTTGACGGAAAGGGTTGTTTTGTTCCTGTTATCAATTGATGATGTCCCGACGATTACCTCGAAATCACCTGGCTCAACGACGTACTCCATGTCGATGTTGTAGAAGGACAGTTTTTCGGGTGTGATTATCATGGACACCGTTCTGGTTTCATCTGGCATCAGGTAAACTTTCTTGAAGTCCTTGAGCTCCTTAACGGGACGCGTGACTGAGCTCACCTTGTCCCTGATATAGAGTTGGACGACCTCGTGGCCAGCCGTGTTTCCCGTATTTTTCACGTCGACGGATACCGATGTGTCCTCGCTGATTCCTATCTCAGTTTTGTCCAGGCGTAAATTACCTACATCAAAAGTCGTGTAGCTCAACCCGTACCCGAACGGGTACAGGGGCGAGGCGTCGTCAAACAGGTACCCTCTCCTTGCGACAGGCTTGTGGTTATAGTAGCTGGGGATATGCCCGACTGACCTCGGGAAGCTTATGGGCAGCTTTCCCCCAGGGTTGTGCTTGCCGAACAACACATCCGCGATGGCTGTTCCTGATTCTTGACCAAGGTACCAGACCTGGAATATCGTGGGCACGACCTCGGATAACCGCGTGAGGTTCAATGGTTTTCCACCGAAAACGACCGCGATGACTGGTTTCCCTGTAGCGACGACAGCTTCAACTAGCTCTTCTTGGAGACCCACCATCTTCAAGGACGGGCGGTCACCCAGGTGATCCGTTGCCCATGCCTCGCGAGAGGTCTGCTCGTTTCCCCCTATCGCTAGGACGACAACGTCCGCTTTTTCAGCTGTTTTTACTGCTTTAACTATGCTTTTCCTGTCATCCTCCGGGTTGAATGGAGTAACTTCGTCGCCCGCCCAGTTCCCGCCGATCGTGATCTTACATCCCTCGCTGAACATGACCTGACCGCCTTCCCCAACCTCGGCCTTGATGCCCTCATAGAGCGAGACATTGTGGTCAGGGACGCCCGCGTAACCTCCGAGCATCCTTCGG
>CAYLJH010000084.1:0-777 GCA_964383685.1 uncultured Candidatus Bathyarchaeia archaeon
ATACACAAATGACTTGAATGACAATCGTTGGATCAACATCGGGTCATATAGTATAATCTCTGATAACTGGTATCTTGATTGGGATTCAGGAGATATTCTCTCATCAAATTTTTACTTTAGAGCCAGAACCTATGATGGATTAGAATGGGGAGAGTGGGACACTAATGACGTATCAATTGGAATTGATAACTCACCTCCAGAATCACCAATAATAAGTGAAGACCATTCAGGAGTTTCATGGTCCTCTCATAATACCCCCAACTACAACTGGAATACACCAACAGACATTGGCAGCGGAATACAAAACTACGAAATAAAAAAAAATGAAGCGACAACAATCCAATCTATTACCAATTATCATCCAACCTTGACAGATGGAATCCATTCAATCCAAGTGAGAGCAATAGATAACGCAGATAACGGCAGCCCTTGGTCCAATACCATAACCGTGCAAATTGACACAAAATCTCCCACTGGAAGCATCTCTATAGAAAACGATGCCCAATATACAACATCGCAACAGGTAACTGTGAGTCTTCAATCCAGTGATTCCGGTGGTAGTGGGGTAATTGATTACACGCTTAGTTCTGATGGAGAAAATTGGAGTGATTGGCAGACATTTACGCCAAGCATTTCCATTGGTGTCTCTGCTGGAGATGGTGAGAAAGCTGTTTTCGTAAAGTATCGAGATCAAATATCGCTTGAATCAAATGCATATAGCGATTCGATTATTCTGGATGAGACAAAGCCTGAAACAGTCGGGTTATCTTCTCCCAG
>CAYLJH010000084.1:787-7963 GCA_964383685.1 uncultured Candidatus Bathyarchaeia archaeon
TGTTCACTATGTATCGCTTCAGGTCACTACTCATCTCAGCAATGCTCAAATCATTATAGATTTTACACCAAAAATGAGTTGGAACACTGTAGGCGATACTACTAGTGGCGTTGCGAACTACATATTAGAATATGATAAAGTGGACAGTTTCGATTCAGCTGACTATACAGAAGAACCCACACCAACACCCACTGAAACTACATCCCATACACCATATTCTGACATATCCTATGGAACATGGTACTGGAGAGTAAAGGCGCGCGATAATGCTGGAAACAGCGGAGAATGGTCCGACGTATGGAGCTTCATAATTGCTGAACCATACTCAATTACGGTAGAAGCATATTGTGAAATGGAAGCCACGAACAAGGTGGTCACGTTTTCTTTGAATGAAGCTGAATATGATTCAATCGTTACTCTAGATAATCTTCAGTTATCTCAGGACCTTGTGGCTCCTCGAACCGACGGGAGTCCGTTACATGGCTTTAAAGAATGGAAAAAAGATGGCGCATTCTATTCGAGTGAACATACTATTGAGGTAACAGAGACAGGTACATACCAGATTGTATATGAAGAAAAGACCCCGGGTTTAGTATTGCACGATCAAGACCAGTATTTCTCGCAAATCTTGGACTATGAATGCACCGTCTGGAGTGATCAGGATTATACAGGGGCAACGGTTTCACTGGTTTTATCGGAGAGTACAATTGAAAAGTACAGTGGCCAAGTTTCTGTTGATCTAGTCGCGGGAGAAAATATAGTCACGGTTCCCGTGGATACCATTCGGTATTTAGAAGTTGGCTATAGTAGTGGTGTGGTTCTTGACGCTGATGTTGTGGTGGAGGATTCTTCTGAGGTTGTTCTCTATCAGGAAATGTCATCCGTTGAGATCATAGCCTGTACTCGAAATATCGCTTGGAGTCGAGTGATTGAAATAGTCGGTAACTGGGGTTTGTATTCTTCAGAGGAGAGGGCTGAGATGTGGCAAGACGTAGTGATAGCAATTGTTTCTAATTGGGGATCGTTCTCAGCAGGATAAATCAGACCGGACTATCGCCCCTCAATCAGCACCTGATTCTGATGTGATTCTGAAATAACTATAAATAAGAAACGGACACAACAACCATCAGACGGTTTCAACACCGGAAAATGGTGACTATTCAAATGTTCTGTGATAAATGCGGGGCCGAGTACGAGGAAGGCGATGCCTTCTGCCCGAAATGTGGTATCCAGGTAAGCGAGACCCATGGCGAGGGATACATTGAGCTTGCCACCTGGACCCAGAGGTTCATAGCACTAGTCATAGACGGGATGCTGCTGGGAGTCGTCCTGGCCGTCCTGAGGCTTCCAGGGTACCCCCTGATGCAGGGGATGAACATCAAGTTCGGGCTCGACCAGATACTCCAGTTCCTGTACTATATGTTCATGGACCAGTACTACGGGCAGAGCATCGGCAAGATGGTGATGAACCTGAGGATCACGAAGGAGGGCGGGGCACCGCTGTCCTTGATAGACGCGGCCATCGAGTCATTCGGGAAGGTGTTCCTGCTGCCCATTGATTTCCTCATAGGCTTCTTCTTCTACAAGGAGAAGAACCAGAGGCTGTTCAACTACCTGTCAGACACGGTAGTTATCAGGGAAGAATAGGCTAGGGCGTGAACATCTCAGGGTGCCTGAGGTGCCAGCTCGTCCTCTCCTGGTACATTTTTGCGATGCTTATCACCTTGTTCTCGTCATAAGCCCTGCCCATGAACTGAATCCCAGTGGGAAGCCCTTCTTTTGAGAACCCGTTGGGGACACTTTGCGAGGGCAGCCCCGCGCCGTTTCCCAGAGCACCCATGATGTCCTTGAACGCCCATGGTCGTCTCACGGGGAATGGCTTGTCTATGGGGTGGGCGGTGGAGCCGCTTGACGGGGCGATGATTGCGTCGTAGCCCTCCATGACATCCTCCGCGATCCTGCACATCTGCTTCCTGAGCCTCAGGGCCCTGAGAAAGTCCTTCGCCAGTGTCATTGAGCGGGCGTACGGCCCGTACCTGTCCTCGGGGGCGGTGAGCTCTGCCGCGAGCCCCTTCTCGCAGAACTCGTCGAAGGCCGCCGCTGCCTCGCCGTTCAGTATGGTCCTGGTCACTGACTCGTAGGGAAAATCAGGGAACTCGATCTCCTCGACCGTCGCAAACTTTTCCAGCTCCCTGACTGATTCAGTGAAGTTGTCGGAGACGGGCTCGGTCTTGCCCTCCAGTATGTCCTTGGGGACCGCTATCTTCCAGTCCCTCTCCTCGGGCACGTAGTTCCAGGGCTCGTTGTCCGTGCTGGGGTCCTTCGGGTCGTAGCCTGATATGGCCTCAAGTACGAGGCCGCAGTCATCGGCTGTTAGGCAAAGCGGCCCCAGCTTGTCAAGTGTCCAGCTCAGAGCCATGGCCCCGTGCCTGCTGACCCTCCCATAGGTGGGTCGTAGGCCTGATACGCCGCAGTTATTCGCCGGGCTGAGGATGCTGCCCCATGTCTCGGAGCCTATGGCGAAGGGGACGAGGCCCGCCGAGACTGATGAGCCTGAGCCGCTGCTTGAGCCGCCGCTCCAGTGCTTGAGGCTCCAGGGGGTCGCGCATGGCCCCGTGAAGCTGGCGTTGGGCTGCCTGTAACCCATGCCCCCCGCCAGCTCGATCATGGCCAGCTTGGCGCATAGAACAGCCCCTGATTCATCGAGCTTTGAGATAACCGTCGCGTCGTGGTTGAACTGCTGGTCCCTGAGGGGGTACGCGCCCCAGCTCGTGGGGATTCCCCCCGCCGTGGCCAGGAGGTCCTTTCCTCCCCACGGGATCCCGTGGAGTGGGCCCCTTATCTTCCCAGCCCTTGCCTCACGTTCCAGCTCCTTTGCCTGTTTGATGGCCCTATCCTTCGTGATCGTGACTACAGAGTTGAGGACTGGGCCGTGCTCCTCAAGCCTGCTGAGGAACAGTTCTGTGAGCTCAACCGGGGACACATCACCAGTTGCTATCCCCGTTGACAGCTCCCTGATTGTCTTGTAGACCGGCACTACTCTTTCCTCCTGTAGGGCTTGAACACGTTGTAGGGCTCGTCCGAGTTCTCAAGCGGTACCTCCCTGAGGGCTTTCCCGGCGTCCATCACCGACTTCAGGCTCTTTTCCACGCTCTCAAGCTGCTCCTCGGTGAGCCGTTCCCCGTATCTCTCCTCGACGAGCCCCATGAGTATGCTCGTTTCCCTATCAGTATCAGTCATGGGGTATGCTTGGGTTCACGGGCTATAACTTTTCCATGAAAACAAAAAACTGCTATGATTGTAAAAAAGTGGTTAAGCCTCGGCCTCGTAGAGACCTGTGTCGTTCACTGCCTTCGCCAGCGTCTCCTTTGAGACATCTCCGCTGACCTCAACGACCGCTACGCCCTTCTTGTGGTCCGGCTTCGCTGAATCTACGCCTGGGACTGCCTCAAGGGCCTTCCGCACCCTCATCTCACAGTGGGGGCAGGTCATTCCTTTGACTTTGAGTTCTACTTGTGTCATATATATCAAAATATGATATGTAACCGTGGATTATAAACCGAATTACCTGATATAGTATATATACGGCGGTTTTCGGTAAATATCCGTGAGTTCAAATAACAACGGTGAAGCCAAGACCAAGACCTTGGTTATCCCCGTTAAGGGCATGCACTGCGCGACTTGTGCGCTGAGCATCTCCAAGGGGTTGTTTAAAAAAGAGGGCGTCAAGAAGGCCGACGTAAACTACGGCACCGAGAAGGCCGTGGTGGAGTACGACCCCAAGAAGATCAGCCTCGAAGAGATAGGCGATGTCATCAGGGAGCTTGAGTACGAGCCTGTCCTGCCCACGGATGAGAAGGAGATAGAGGTAACGCTCCAGATCACGGGGATGACCTGCGCAGCGTGCGTCGCGGCAGTCGAGAAGGCCCTTGAACGGGTCGAGGGCGTGATCAGCGTCGTGGTCAGCCTCGCCACCGAGAAGGCGTACGTCAAGTACGACCCCAGGGTGGCCAGCATCGTTGACCTGCGTGAAGCAGTACGAAGCCAGGGCTACGATGTCTCTGACGAGGAGGAGACTGACAACTACATGGAGGAGCTTGACAAGGTCAGGCGCAGGATGCTCACGAGCTGGATGTTCACGGGCCCAATCATCCTTTGGATGATCCCACACATGGTCTGGGGCATCGCTTGGCCCAGCACATTCATCTTCCAGCTGGGTATCACCGTGCTCAGCGCGCCAGCCGTCTTCTGGGTAGGGTGGCCAACCATCAGGTCGGCGTGGGCCTCGTTGACCCATGGTTCCGCGAACATGGATGTGCTGATAGCAATGGGAACGATAATCGCGTGGCTCACTGGCCCCGCGAGCTTCGTCACTCCTCTGTTCAACTACGCAGGCACTAGCAGCATGATCCTCAGCTTCCACCTCACCGGCAGGTACTACGAGGCGCTGGCCAAGGGGCAGAGCAGCCAGGCCATCAGGCAGCTGCTGAAGATGGAAGCGAAATCGGCTTTCATCCTGGTGGACGGCGAGGAAGTCGAGATCGCCCTTGAGCAGATCGAGGTGGGCAACATAATGATAGTAAAGCCCGGCGAGAAGGTCCCCACCGATGGGGTTGTCGTCAGGGGCGAGTCCAGCGTTGACGAGTCCATGGCCACAGGGGAGTCAATGCCCGTGACCAAGGGCGTCGGCGACGAGATGATAGGTGCAACTGTTAACCAGGAGGGGCTGCTACACGTTGAGGCCACCCGCATCGGCAAGGACACGTTCCTTTCGCAGATCATCAAGATGGTGGAGGAGGCACAGGGAACCAAGGTGCCCATCCAGAAGTTCGCGGACGACGTTATCGCCATATTCGTGCCAATAGTCATCGGGGTGGCGTTCCTTACCCTGATTGGGTGGATAATAGTCCCAGGGCCATTCAATGCGGTCATGAGATGGGGCGCGCCATACCTGCCATGGGTCGATGTGACCCTTCCGCAGACCATGCTGGCAATCTCCGCTATGATATCTGTGCTCGTTATCGCGTGCCCGTGCAGCCTGGGGCTGGCCACACCAACCACGTTGATGGTGGGTACAGGCATGGGTGCCAGGAACGGGATTCTCATCCGCAGGGGCGAGGCGATCCAGACCATGAAGGAGATAAAGGCAATCATACTGGACAAGACCGGCACAATCACGAAGGGGCAGCCAGCTGTCACCGATGTAATCAGCAACGGGATGGACGACGATGAGCTGTTCCGTTACGCCGCGAGCCTTGAGCAGGGATCAGAGCACCCGCTGGCCAAGGCCATAATCCGCTCCGCCATGGAGAAGGAGATCAAGCTGACACAGCCCACTGAATTCAAGGCGCTGAGGGGCGAGGGAGTCATAGGCAAGATAGGAGACGACGAGGTAATCGTCGGCAAGCCAAGCCTCCTGAGTTCCTTCCCGGAGGAGCTGATGAGCGAGTTCAGCAGGCTCCAGAGGGAGGCCAAGACCGTCATGGCGGTGGGCGTCAACGGTAAGCCCGCAGGTATAATTGCAGTGGCCGACACTTTGAAGGAGGACAGCATCCTGGCCATAGCCGAGCTTGAGCGGATGGGTTTGAAGACCATCATGCTCACCGGCGACAACAAGGCCACCGCAGAGGCGATAGCCAGCCAGGTGGGCATATCCGAGGTGTACGCCGAGGTCATGCCCGACGAGAAGGTCAGGGTCGTTATCGAGGCGCAGGAGAAGCACGGGATGGTGGCCATGGTCGGTGACGGAATCAACGATGCACCGGCGCTGGCGCAGGCCAACGTGGGAGTGGCCATCGGCACGGGCACTGATATCGCCATCGAGTCAGGTGATATCATCCTTGTACGGGGTGACCTGACGGGGCTTGTGACTGCCATAAACCTGAGCAAGGCGACATTTGAGAAGATCAGGCAGAACCTGTTCTGGGCGTTCTTCTACAACGTCATCAGCATACCCCTTGCCGTGGTGGGTTTCCTGCACCCTGTTATCGCTGAGTCGGCGATGGCACTGAGCAGCATAACCGTTGTCACCAACGCGAACCTGCTTAGAAGGACCAGGATCAAGCCCAAGTACGCGGCTTGATCTTCTCCCTTTCAGGGAAACATTAAAACCAGCCACCTCCTTCTTCACGGAAATGGATCACATCAAGGGCGTTTTCTTCGACCTCCACGGCACCATCCTGTTATCAGATGATATCGACGGTGCATGGGACAGGTGGGCAAGGGCCTTCCACGCCGCCATGCTGGGGGAGGGTGCGGACATCACCTATGATTGTTTCAAGGAGCTTCTCAAGAACCTATTCGAGGGGCCTGAGCCTGATTTCATAGAGCCCGGTTTCTCCCTGTTCATGAAGCGGGTCAAGGTGCTTGGCGAGGAGCTCAAGATAGGTCTGCCCAACGAGGAGGTCAGGCCCCTTGTGGACAAGATCATCAGGGTCTGGCATGAGGGCATGTACCTGGACGAGGAGGCCGTCCCCGTCATCGAGAAACTCAAGGAGAGCTACAAGGTGGGCCTGGTGACAAACTGGGAGCACACGCCCAGGATATACGAGCTTCTCCGCGAGCTCGGCGCTGACGAGCTTTTCGACTGCGTCGTGGTGAGCGACGGCGTCGGCCACGCAAAGCCTGACCCCAGGGTCTTCAAGCCCGCTTTCAACTTCACTGAGGTGAAGGCCGAGGAGTCCATCTACGTGGGTGACATGGACGTTGATATCGAGGGGGCCATCAACGCCGGCATGCAGCCAGTTCTCATTAAGAGGGTTGATGCCAACGGAGAATGGGACCAGTTCAGCGAGAAATCAGTGTGCAGCTACACCGATGACCAGTTCATCCTGATTAACAGGCTGTCCCAGCTGCTTGATGTGTTAAAGTGTTAAACTAACCCGTTCCGCAGCCGCCGCCGCCTGATGGGTCGCAGCCAGCTGGTGCTTGTCTGTCACCATTGATCGGGCAGCCCTCTATCCCCTGGGACCTGCAGAACGGCTCTGGTAGCGGTTCGGGCTCCAACGCCTCGGCTATGGCGGGGACGACAAGTACTGCAGCGATGAACAGGGCCGCCGTTGCCAGCAGGATCAAAGTATTCCTCTTCATGGGCTCTTCTCTTTTCTCATCTGTTTTAACATCTTCTAGTAAGGCTCAACTTGGTATGAATAACCAATAAAAACCACCATCATGATA
>CAYLJH010000085.1:0-3767 GCA_964383685.1 uncultured Candidatus Bathyarchaeia archaeon
CCTGAACCATACTTGCGAGAAGTATGATTCCAAACACTGCGAGCAGTTGAGTAGTATTCAGCATGGAGCTCAACAAAGGTCTTTTACATAAATTCGTTTGATAAGCAGGCAGTTTAAAAGATGAAATAAGCTATGAATAATTCAAATGAAAGACACTTCTAAACACTCTGCCTTCGGAGGTAGTGGCTGGTCACCCCGAATAGCATCACTAAGAGAGGAACTTGGTGTGCTTTGGACAAGTTGTGGTATTTCAACTCAATATTCAACACTAAAATCAGTGCTACTTCACAAACCAAAATCGGAAATATCTGACCTCGTTGACGCCGACGCCGTTCAAATGCTTGCCTTACCAGACCCAAAAGTAGCTTCCAAGCAACATGATGCCATTGCCAATGCCTACCGTTCTCTGGGCGTGAAAGTAAATTATATCGATCCACCCGGGACACCGACACCAAATCTGATGTTCGTAGCTGACCTCATGTTTATGACCCCTGAGGGCGCAATTATTGGTCGTCCTGCTTCCACAGTTAGGGCTGGGGAAGAAAGGTGGGCTGCGAGGAGACTTGCTGAAATGGGTATCCCAATCATTAGGAGTGTCAGGGGGACAGGAGTCTTTGAGGGCGCCGACGCGGCTTGGATAGATGAATCCACAGTTATGCTTGCAACAGGTCATAGGACAAATCATGAGGGAGCGGATCAGGTACGGAGTATATTGAAAGAAATGGGCGTAGATGTCTTCCATGTGGGTCTACCATACGGCTCAATGCATCTTATGGGTACTTTGAGAATCGTTGACAAGGACCTCGCATTGTGTTGGCCTGGAAGGGTACCCTATGATGCGGTTGCGGAGCTTCGTGACAGAGGGTTCTCGGTCTATTTTATTCCGAGTTTAGAGGAGGCAAGTAGTGGGATGCCGTTGAATTTTGTTACGCTTTCCCCCAGGAAGGTATTGATGCCTGGCGGAAACCCTGTTACCGAGGCGTTCTATGATGATTTGGGAATTGATGCTGTAACTGTTAAGATTGATGAGCTTGTTAAAGCGGCCGGGGCTATTGGATGTCTAACAGGTATTTTGGAGCGGAAAAATTAATCAATTATTACTTGGTTAACAGCATCTCTCTCTTCTTGTGCAAGCGGGGATAAATGGCGAATCAGTATCTCTATTACTTTAAAATTGGTGCTCAGTCCTCACAGCCCCCGCAGTGCAGTTGAATCCCACGCACTGAACTAGTATCATGAAAACTATTAGAATTAATAATTAGGTGCATCCCATCAGCTGCACTATTCTTCAGATAACAGTGGGCCGTAAATTCTGGGAAAAATATTTTTTGGCAAGGTTCTTGTGTCAAGTAACCTGACATAAGGGAAATAATTCTTGTTCCCGTCACTTGTATTATCGATAAAAAAAACTTACGTGGACCCTGATATGTGACCGCGGTACCTACAGGTTGTTACTTGATGACTTTTTTAGGTGGGAAATAGTCGTACAGTGTAGCACTTTGGATGTCGTGTCAGACCTGATGCCTCTTCCCGTCTAGCCTATGTTTTCCTCGGGCACGCCGAGCCTGGTTGCCAGCTCGCGCTTCTTATCACTCAACAGCCCTGCTGCTACCGCTGTGGCTGGTCCTATTGAGCCCACACCTATTCTCTGGTTCATCTCTGACTCGTATCGTTCATGGATCTCATCCCTTCGATCCGGGTCCCTGGTCAGCTCCTCCGCTGCCCTTTCGATTAGCTGGTCGGCCAGGGTTTCTAGCTCGCGGAGCCTCCTTGATACGTACCTCACGGTGATGTCTTCCCCTGTTTCAAGGTCGATGACCCTCTGGACCATGTCCTCCTCACGTATCCTCTTGCTCATACTCCCCCCTCAGCCGTCCCCATGAGACGTTCATCCATTTTGATAGCGTCAGGTCTTTTATCACCATTCCTTTCCCGGTGATTGATGTTCAGACATAACCGATAATAACCCTCGTGCGAACTTTTTACGCGAGATGTCTGTGCAGAAAAGGCTCTACAAGTCAAGGGACGACCGGGTGATTGAGGGGATATGCGGCGGAATAGGCGAGTACCTGGACGCTGACCCGACCTTCGTCAGGATAATCTGGCTATTCTTCACTTTCGCCGGGGGAGCGGGGCTGATAGCCTACATTATTGCCTCGGTGGTGATGCCAGAGAGGCCCCTGGGCGAAAGGTTCTGCCCGAGCTGTGGGGAAGAAACCGAGCACGGGGCGGATTACTGTCGCCAGTGTGGAACAAAGCTCAGGTAGATGATACCAGAAGCCTTCAATAGTTTCCTCCCAAATGTTTAGGTGAGATAAAATGGTGTACTGCCCGAGATGCGGCTCCCAGAACGGTGACGATGACGATTACTGCGCTAAATGTGGAGAGCCCCTCAAGGCAGGAAGCATCAGAAGGCCCTCCCAGTCAAACCCGATTGTTGGGATAGTGTTTGGAGTTATCATCATGATAGTTGGCTTGTCGTTCACGATAGGCAGGGACTTTGGCACGATGATGGGGAACTGGGGGGAGAACTTTGGCGATTACATGGGAACCTGGGGTGAGAACGTGGGCCGCTTCTTCGCGGAATGGGGGACAAACTTCGGCCAATCCTTTGGGGCCCTGGTGTTGATAATGATAGGCTTGGTTATTGTGTTCACCCAGTATAACCGGGCTAGATAACTCATCTTGGATGAGTTATATCAGAATATTAAAACAATAATGAGATTTGATCTATTCGTCCTCGAACAGCAAGTCGTAATCCTTAAGGACGCCGTAAATCTTGAGGACGGACTCGTGGACCATTTCCTCGCTCTTAGCCCCCGTGCAGACCAGCTTGCCTGATGCGAACAGTAGGAGCACCGTCTTGGGGTCAGCCATCCTGTAGATGAGGCCGGGGAACTGCTCCGGCTCGTACATCACGTTCTCCAGGATATCGGCCGCCGTCTCCAGGTCGATGGACCCGTGGAGGTTAGCCGAGGCAACCATGTTCTGTATCACGATCTTTGCCCTGCCCAGTATGATTATGCCGTTGTTCTTCAGCTCGCGGACCACCTTGTTGACCGCCCTGCGTGCCAGTTTCTCGGACCTCGCGCCCGTGCAGACCATCTTCCCTGAAGCGAATATCAGGGTAGCCGTCTTTGGCCTCTTGAGCCTGAATACCAGTCCTGGGAACTGCTTCGGCCTGTACTCGACGTTCCTGAACACTTTCAATATGGCCAGCAGGTCGATCTTCTGGTCGAGGCTTGCGGACGCAACAGTGTTCACAACGGTGATGTCCAGATCGTCGGGGGTAACTGTCGGTTCCTCTGTCATTTAATTTCACTCCGCGCGAGTGTCCAAGACCCATTTCCTTACAGGCAAGGTGGATTGAACAATCTTCATAAAGATACATTCTAAGGAGTTTAAATACGTCACGGTGACCCCGAGGACTTTGCCCCTTATAAAGCCCACTAACTGACCTAACAGTTGATCAAAAATAAATGTATCAACGCAGTCTTGTTCAAGCCTCTTACCTTGGGAGGGTGAACGCGAACGTGGTTCCCAACCCGAAACCTTCCGACTCCGCCCATATCTCCCCGCCGTGTTGTTCGACGATGCCCTTGCTGATGCTGAGCCCTAGCCCGGAACCGTGCCTGGCGTTGGTCACCCCTATATCTGGGAATGGAGTGAAGAGTTTGGGCAAATCGATGTCCGAGATTCCGATCCCGGTGTCCGTTACCAGGAACTTTACCGAATCACCCGGCTCGGATAACGTGACCGTAATCGTG
>CAYLJH010000085.1:3777-5080 GCA_964383685.1 uncultured Candidatus Bathyarchaeia archaeon
CGTGGAGCCGTAATCAGAGTACTTGGACGAGTTCAGGACCAGGTTAATGAGAACTTGAAGTATCCTCAACTCGTCGCAATCAATCATTATCTCCGTTCGGGGATTTTTAACCTCCAGCACCTGTTCCTTGTTGCCCAGTATGGGCGTCATCTCGGAGCGAAGCATGTCAAGGATCAGGCTCACGGAAACCCGTGCCTTGTTAACGGTCATCCTGCCTGATTCAATCCTCTGCATATCCAGCAGGTCGCTGCTGAGGCGTTCTAGGCGGTCAACGTTCCTTATGACTGCCTTAAAGTAGTCGTGGACCTCGTCCATCTCCCCCCTGGCCAAATTCCCCAGGATTATCTCGGAGTAGCCCCTGATGGATGTGATCGGGGTCCTTATCTCGTGGGTGGCGGTGTTCATGAAGTTGGTCTTGAGCCGGTTAAGCTCGATTAGTTGATTCGTCTTGAATCGCTCCTCCGCCAGCTCCCTGTCAAGTTTCCTGCTGGTCTCCTGCTCCTCGGTAAGCTGTGTGAGGTCGGAGGCTATTATCCCAAGGCCGTCCCCGACCTTGTAGGCGCTGATCCTGAGGTGGGTAATACCAGAGGAATGGTAGTACGCGTCGAATGACTGTGATTCCCCAGTTTCCAGTACCTCTATGTAGCTCTCGTACCTGTCAGGGGTCCCCCTTGGGGTCAGGTCCCTTAACGACGCCCCGATTATCACATCCGAGTAGACCCCTAGCCTTTCAGCGCCTATACGGTTTGCATAGATGAGCTTCAAGTCCGAGTTAAAAAGAACGAACGACTCTGATGCCGCATCGACGAAGGCGTTGAATCTCTCGCTGAGCTGCCTTTGCTGCTTCTGAGACTCGATCCTGTATAACGCGGCCGACACCTGCTCAGCGAAAACCTCAACGAGCCTCTGGTCAGTCTCATCAAAGGCATCTATGACTTCGCTCTCGATGTTAAGGGCAACGACCGCCTCTCCCTCCACTATGACGGGGACTGCTAGCTCCGATCTAGTTGTTTGGTCCCCCATGCCGTCAACAAAAGCCGAGCCTTCGAGGACGTTCCCGATCCTCAGCGTTTTCTTTTCGTTAACTGCCCTCACGGTTATCCCTGGGCCGTTGAGGGGCATGGTAAGATCATCCTCTGAGTTTGGTCCCCATCGATACCTGTGAACAAGCGCATCCTCAATGACCAGTCCAATGCTAAGTCGATTGAACCCGATTGTCTGGTTAACGGCTTCATATGTGATGTTGGCGATTTCCTCCATAGTCTCCGCCTGGCTCATTGCCGCCGCGTGGCCGAGTAGCGCC
>CAYLJH010000085.1:5090-7715 GCA_964383685.1 uncultured Candidatus Bathyarchaeia archaeon
TCAAGTTTAGCCTCATGGGCTCTAAGCTCCGTTACATCCCTGTTGATGGTGAGGACCGCCGGGCTGCCTTCCCAATCGATAACCGATGTGGTGGTCTCGATGTACCTTGTTGAGCCGTCCTTCCTGATGATCTTGAGCTCGTACCTGTTTGGAGGCTCCTCGCCCCGAAGGCGGGCCTCCGTCCTGCTCTTCACCAGCTCAAGGCTATCAGGGTGGATATGGTCAAAGTTTGACCTACTCATAACCTCTTCAATGGATTCTCCGAGAATCTCCGCCATCTGAGTGTTGATGTAGAGTGTTTCCCCGTTCCTCACGATGGCGATACCGTCTGGGGTGTTATCAAGAAACCACTGGTAGTCCATCATCTAATCAACCTTTAACCTCTGATGAATCGATGCGTGAATATACACACGCGTATTTTAATTTGATTGTTTTTAGGGCCGTTTAACCTTTTTTGGTGAGACTTTTCTCGTCTTTTCCCGGTAAACCCGTCCTGGCTTACCTTGTTTGTTTTTGAACCTCCAGGACCCTGTCTATCTCCTCCTCCGTGTTGAAGAAGTGGGGCGAGACCCTGATCCCACCCACGCCACCGGTGTACCTGTGGGCCACCATGACGCCCTCCTTGTTCATGGCCTCGTAGCTCCTGACGTTGTCCTCGTACCTCTCGTTGGTGTAGGTGACGATCCCGGCCCTCTTTTCTCTCTCGTGGGGAGTATTGACCTTCAGACCCAGGTCTTTCAGCCCATCAATGAGATACTCGCTGAGGCCGAGCACCCGCTTCTCAATGTTGTCAATCCCCAGCCCGTTGAAGTACTTGAGGCTGGCGTGGAAGCCGCACTGGGCGTCCTCCCCCACACATCCTGGGTCAAACCTCTCCGCCGTCTTCACCAGTGGGCCGTCCCATGACTCAATGTTGTCGTGGATCGGCTTGTCCCAAGGTGCGTAGGACCACTGGAAGTTCTCGTAGACCCGCCAGTAGAACCTGTACGATGGCTCGTACTCCTCAACGTGCCTGGGGTTCACGTACAGCGCAGCGGCCCGCCCTGATGAGCACATCCACTTCTCGCCGCCGAACACGAGGAAATCAACGTCCTCCTTTGAGACATCAACATCGACGGCCCCGACCGCCTGGAACGCGTCGTCCAGTACCAATGCGCCGTGCTCGTGGGCGATCTCGGTGATGGCCCTGACGTCGTGCCTCAGACCGCTTGTCCACTCGACCCTGTTGAGGCACACGATCTTGGTCTTGTCGTCGATAGCTTTCTCAAAATCAGAGAGGTCAATCACCCCGTCCCTGTTCCTTATCCTCCTGATCTCCGCCCCCTGCCCCTGGTACCCGACCCACGGGTACACTGACGACGGGTACGAGAGGTCTGTGAGGACGATGTTCTCCCCCTTCCCCGGCTGGACTAGACCGGACACGATGTTCACGCCCTGGGAAGCCCTGTGGACGAGGGCCACGTCCCCCTCCTGGCAGTGGATGAGTTTAGCGACCTCCCCCCTGGCGTTGGGCAGGTCAACGTACTGGAGCCCCTCTCGGGCGTCCCACCAATCAACAACCGCCTTCTTGACGTGTGACAGCAGGGGGCCCGTTGCCGCCGAGTTGAGGTAAGCCTGCGTTTCGAGAACCGGAAAATCCTCCCTGATCTTGGAGATATTCATGGGTAGGCTTGTTCACCAAGTTATAAATCGGTTTAGACCACGTTATCCCCGTCATGATGGGGCTCTCGTTGATGAAACGGTTCCCGCTCTAGGATCGTTTTTCCCAGTCTTCCCGTAGAAGTGAAAGCATGATGAGGTCAACATAAGCCCCCCTCTCGTACTCGTATGACCGCAGCAGGCCGTCCCTCTGGAACCCCTGCTTCTCTATCAGCCTCAGCGAGCCCTCGTTTCTGGGGTCAACTAGTGCCTGCACCCTGTTGAGATCGATGTTTTCGTACATGTAATCAAGCATCCCCACGAGCGCCTCGGTCATGTACCCCTTCCTCCAGTAAGCCCTTGACAGCTTGTACCCGATCTCGGCCCTCCTGTGCTTTTTCTCGTACTCATAGAAGCCTATCTCGCCGACGAAATCGTCCTCTCCTTTCAACGTGATTACCCAGCGTGTCCCCGTCTTCTCCTTCCATATCTTGAGGAACCAGTCTATTTCTTCCCTTGACTGCTTCTCCTCCTTGAAAGGCTCCATGCCGTAGAAGAGCATGACCTCTTCGTCCTGGCTGAGCTCAAACAATGGCTGCACATCGTCGTAGGGTGGCTTCCTGAGTGTGAGCCTCTCTGTGTGGATAACTGGGAAATCACTAAGTTTGTCTCATTCGAGAAGGTAGACGCCGATGTAAATGCTTCGTCAAGGTATATGAGAGCCCAGCCCCACGATTACCTGATTGTTATGAAGTTCAAAACACCGATGTTCGGCGTCCACCACCAGCCGGAGGGCAGGGACTGGGAGCACATGAAGCACCACGCAAAACTCATCGAGGAAAGTGGTTACGACCTCCTCACCGTAACGGATCATTTCATGAACATGGCCAACCCCGAGGGGCCGCACAACCACCCACTTGAGGCGTGGACGTTGCTTGCAGGGCTGGCGGCCGCGACTGAGAAGATCAGGCTGGCACCCCTGGTCTC
>CAYLJH010000086.1:0-7697 GCA_964383685.1 uncultured Candidatus Bathyarchaeia archaeon
GCCAAGATGAGCCGGGAGATGATCATGGGCCTGCTGAAGGCGGTGGAGCTGTTCGTCGCTGAGGACAGGGACGCGTACTACTCCGAGATGCTTCTGAAATCAGAGGAACTCGCTGCCAAGCTTGATGTCCTAGATGGGATAATGGCGGGCACGCTCAACGAGCCTAGCCTTGACTCTGACGTTGTACCTCCTAGCTATATCTGGGTCGAGATGGATGACAGCAAGCTCACCCTGAAGGGGCTATTCGACGGGTTGATGAATAGTGACCCCATGATCAGGCCGCTCTACGAGCCTGCCTTCATATCAACGGAAGTCAAGAACCGGATAACGTTCAAGGTGGAGTATCTGCAGCCGGGTGACACTGATCTCATAGTTGAGAGGGTTAAATCCCTTCTAGGCTAAGCTTTTTTTGATAATGCTTGAATCCATCAAGCAACTGGTTTTCTATCCACCAAAGATATGGCTTCAGTGGCACAGGTCGAGACGCATAGTCCGCACCCATGGCATAGAACGCTGTCATAGGTGAGCTTGCCGTTATCCATGCTCCTTGCCTGGAACACGCACCTGTCAACGCATACCCCGCAATCAGTACATTTCCCTGAGTTATCGACGGCGATGTACTTTGAGGTCAATATCTGGGTGTGAATGCCATTTCTAACAAGGCTTCCTAGTGTATGGCAGCAGCACGTGCAGCAGCTACAGACCAGCCCAGGCTTTGAGTCACCCGCCATGGTGTACGACATGTGGACCAGGCCCGCCTCGTGGCTCCGTTCAAGGACTTTTATCGCATCCTCAACGCTGATCTCACTTGAGTGGTACTTTTCATCAGCCAAAAGCTCGTCAGCTGTCTTGTTGACGCTGAGGCAAACGTTCTTTGGGGCATCGCAGTTGTAGTATTCTGTCTTACAACCGCAGTCCTGGAGGGCAATCCTATCCGCGTCCATGAGTATCTCCCTCATCTCGGACATATCGTAGACCCTGTGCTCGGCCTCGATCTCGACGTTGACGGGGACCGTAACTGCTTTCTCAAGTTCACCTGTAATCTTCTGTGTCTCCGCTTCGGTGTAGAACCTCATGTCCTTGAATTTGGAGGAATCCATGCCTTGAACACCTGACCCGTTTGTATTATACCTTCACTTGACCCCTGTCCCAACAAGCATCACTATGGCCTGTTTGTCTGTGGTGTTGAAGAACCCGTGGGGCACATCGGTTGGGAGGAAGACGACATCACCTGCCCTGACCTCTTTCCTCTCCTCACCCACCTGGACGGTCCCCCCTCCATTGAGTACCATGTAGACCTGCTCGATGCCCTCGTGGGTGTGCATGTTGTTGCTCTTCCCAGGGTCGATGGTGAGGCGAGCAAAGTTGGTGAAACCTTTCATCCCCTCGGGCCTCTCCGTGTTGAACATTTTCCCGTGGTCGTCGTCCTGCCAGATAACCTGGTACTTGCATGACTCCCCGTGGATATCCATTAGCGGCTGTTTCTTGATTGAGACAATGTTCTCGATAAACATGAGGAAAGGTATGTGCCATCTGGATAAACAATTTTGCTTTCTTATTTTGGAAATGAAGAAAAATAATCTACGAGTTCAACGTTCTTCCAGGTATTCGATATGAATAACTGGACAACTTCAATAAAGTTCCTCAGATGTGTAAATTCTGTCTCATCCTCAAGGAAATTCAAACACTCGTGGTTAGAAGTGAACGTTTTATTCAGGAACTTGATATCAACGTCACTTGGGTTCTCAAGGTTATCCCTGAGGAAAAACACCCATAAACCGATTATACGGCCGACCGTCCAATGTAGTAACGCATAGGCCAGTTTTTCTCTAGGATTATCATGGGCAATAGCGAAAGAATCGAAATACTGTTTGATTAACGCATCATAAAGTCTTCTCGGCACTCTTTTTCCTTTTCCAGATTGGGGGAAACCAAGAAATAGACCCGCGAGGTCAAGCAGAACATAACCAGTATCCGCAAATTCGTAATCAAACAGGATCATTTCCTTGGATTCAATGTCCACGTTGACGTTTTGAATCCCTGAGTCTGCGTGTATGAAACCGTGGAGCTCGTTACCTGGGTTGAAAATGCATTCCTCGATGTGATTGAACTCTTTGATAACCGCCTCTTTATCGACATCATAACGTGATCCTAGGTGGTCAAGTAATGCGGCAAACTCACCTGAATAGGTGCGGAAATCCATCGTGGAGTCGCTGGGTGGGGAAACAGAACCGAACTGTTCCTGGATTTTTTTGAATTGATGATAGTTGTGAATCGTATTACTATGCAGTTCAGCTAATAGATTGACATAGTTCTTGAGATATGTCTCTGGGTCCTTGAGATCAGGCTGGTTGAGTGTGTCAAGTAAGGTTGGGGTGTTGCCCATGTCTTTGGTCACTATTAGCAGGTTTTTGATATCGTGGTGGATTAATTTCGGATGGATCGTAGTCGTGAATTCTGTCCCGTTGAGATAGGTTAACGCCGCTATCTCGTTACTGAACCTGTTTGAGTATTGTTCTAATGTATTCTGGGGAGGAAATGATTTCAACTGTGCTTGAGAGCGGGGAAGAAAAGAATCCAACGGTTTGTATTTTAGTATAATGGATTCAGTTGATACCTTTGGGCCAGACGTTATAACCATCCTGCACCGATACGTCTTGTTTACCCCCACAAGCTCCTCAATGGGCGAGATTTTGACGCTCATCGATTTGCCTTGAGAGAGCTGCCCCTCAGTAAGAGATATTATTTCCTTTATCGAGTCCTTCTTGTCGTTATTCATGGACGACCAGAGGTTTGTATGAGTTAAATTGGTAATAACACTATGCGCGCTACTAGTAAACAAGGCGCAATTCGCAACCCATGTTTTATACTATATTGCTTTATGGATTCCCCATTCCCATCTAATCCGTTAATAGAAAGTTATGCGCTGTTTGATCAAATGACTGATGATATCATCTACCCGATTGGTAAAGGCGAGCTGACTGGAGAAATCACCGCCGAGATGCGCGTTGAATGGATAAAGGACCTTGAGGATGCACCAGGGCTTCTCAGGAAGGCCGTTGAAGGGTTATCTGAGGAGCAGCTCGATACCCCGTACAGGGATGGAGGTTGGACCATCCGTCAAATAGTCCACCACCTCACCGACAGTAACATCAACAGCTATGTTCGGTTCAAGTTAGCCGTGACTGAGGACCAGCCCACCATCAAGCCCTGGGAGCAGTCCGATTGGGCTGTGCTAAAAGACGCAGTTTCAATGCCCGTTGATGTTTCCCTGAGCCTACTAGAAGGACTGCATCAAAGATGGGTGGTGTTCCTGAACTCGCTCACCGAGGAGGACATGAAGAGGACGTTCGTCCACCCCGAGGGAGGCGTGGTATCAGTCGAGGAGAACATCTGGAACTATTCGTGGCACAGCAGGCACCACACCGCACAGATAACGGCGACCCGTGAAAGAAAAGGCTGGTAGCCGCTACAGGTAGCTGAACATGAAGAGCAAAAAGACCAGCAGGATGTAGGGAGATGTCAGCTTGAACAGCACCCACCCGTCTCTGTTTGACTCCGACCTGTAGAGCTTGTATCCCGCGCCCATCATTAGCATGTTCAGAAGCGTGACTCCGATCAGGTACAGGCTCGAATCAGTCCACAGTACCAGTGAATAGGATGATGCTATCAGAAGCATCTGGGCCGCCAGCACCCCGCTGATGGCCTTTTTCCGTGAGACCATTGACGGGAACATGGGAATCCCGACCCTCTCATAGTCCTTTGTGAACGCGAGCGCGATGCTCCACAGGTGCAGGGGCCCCCATATCGCCACCAGCGCCCCCATGACGAGCCCAACTGGGTACAGCGGTGCCCCACCGAGGTACCAGCCGAACCACGCGGGAGCGGCCACGCTTGGGGCCGTGAATAGCACGTTAAAGCTCGTTTTCCTCTTGAAAATCACGGTATAGAGCAATAAATAGCTCCCAGCGCCCTCCACGAGCAAGATTAATGGTATTACCCCTAGGTAAACGGCGAGAATTAGAGACATACCGAGTGTTACCCAGCTAAACAGGCTTGCATTGGGCAGGCTGATGGTGCCCCTGACCAGTGGTCGGCCGCTTGTGCGGCTCATAAGGGTGTCTATATCCTGGTCATATACGCAGTTCAATGCGTTTGCGCCGCTCACGGATAAAGCGACTGCCATGAATCCTATGAAAAACTGGAGATAGTCAACCGAGAAATTCCCCGAGACGATGGATGACGTGAAGAACGTGGTGAGGTAGAGCCCCAGCATGGCCAGGAGTACCTTTGGCTTCAGCAGTACCCCGTAGTCGTATGCCAGTTCTACCTTCACTATTCTAACACGCCAAGCCTCTTTGCCACAAGCTCGTGGATGTCCAGTATCTCAAGCTCGACCCCGTGCTCACGAGCCCCGTCAACGAAGGTCAGCTTACACGATGGACAAGCCGATACCAGGATATCTGCCTTCTTCTCGATGGCCTCGTCCAGCTTGATCTTGACGATGCCGAGCCTCATCCCGTCATCGACGCCCTGGAGCAGGCCTCCTCCGCCGCAGCACTTTGAGTCAATGCCGTGCTTATCGAACTCTATCATGTCCGATGTCAGGTATGTCAGCGCCTCCCTGGGCGCATTGAGTACCCCGCTCAGCCTGCCGAGCTCGCATGGGTCGTGGTAGATAATCCTCTCATCGCCCTTCTCTAGGTCCAGCTTGCCCTCTGCCAGTACGTCCCTCAGGAACTCCACTGAGTGCTGTACCTCAAAGTTCAGCTCCCTCCCGAGAAGTGCCAGGTACTCGAACTTGTATGTCCTGTAGCAGCCGGCGCATCCAGTGATGACTTTCTTGATCTTCTTGTCCTCAAGGATCTTGACGTTGTGCTCCGCGTACTTCTTGGCCTCCTCGACCTTGCCGGCCATGAGGCTGGGCGCTCCGCAGCACCACTCGTCCTCACCCATGACCGTCCAGTTCTCGCCTAGCTTGTCAAGTATTGAGCATATCGAGAACGCCGTGTCGTGGTTCGCTCCCTTGTAAGCCGTGGTGCACCCGATGAAGTAGGCTATATCCGCCTCGTCCTCCTCGGGCACCTCGTCTATATCAACGTAGAAACTCCAGTCAAGCCTGGTGTCGGGGTCCTGGCCATAGGGGTTCATGTTCTCCTCAAGCATCTTTGACAGCCTTGCCACGTTCTCGGGCGTGGTGCCCATGGCGTCAACGATCTCCCTGATCCTGATCCATAGCTCATGCGTCTCGAACCCGAAGGGGCATGACTCCCTGCAGCGCCCGCAGAGGGTGCAGTGGAACGCGCTCTCGGCAAGGTCGTCCATCTCCTCCTGCGTGATCTCCTTCTCGCCGAATATCTTGGACCACAGGCTGAACTTTTTATCGTAGAGCTTTACCGTCTTCGCTGTCCTGACGCCTGGCGCGTGCAGCGGGTTCTCAGATATGTTGTAAGCCGGGCATTTCTCGGTGCACAGCGCGCAGTGGCTGCACGTGTCCAGCTCCATGAGCTGCTTCCTCGTGAACTTGCCGAGGGCCGTCTTGATGTTTTCCTGTATATTAGATGTCAAGCTCTTTCCTCCTTGATCCGTAGAACGCCGGGGATATCACCCCTGATATGATGTGTATGAACTTGCTGAACGGCGCGTAGATGACGAACAGCTGGGTCATCAACACGTGCCAGTGGAACCAGTGGTAGCTGGGCACCGCCTCAAGGTACAGAACGATGATGTTGGGGATGAACACGACGGTGTAGACGATGGTCTCCGCTGACTCAGGGGGGAATATCCTCATGCCCTGACCAACTATTGCCGCGACGAGTATTATGAGCAGCGCCCCGTAATCGTTGGTCAGCGAGTGGAGCTGCTTGTCCTCAAGCCTGATCCTCCTCACGAGGAGCAGGAACGTCGATCCAATCAGTATCCAGCCCATGTAGACGGGCAGTACCTTGATCATCCAGTGGGCCCACCAGTCACCCAGGGGGGCGAACAGGGACTCAGACCATAGGTGGAATCCCCTCATGTGCCCGAACAGGATTCCCCCGATGCTCCCGTGGAACGCGAATACCAGCGCCCACGTGAGCTTGTCCCTTTTGAATGTCTTCCTGAATAGCATGACATCCAGTATGATGTACTTTACCGACTCTACGAGGTCGAGTTTTGGTAGGTGGTGGTCCTTGGGCGCGCTGCGCCATCTCTGTACTCTCAGCGCAACTCCTATGGTGAAAACCGCTATCGTGATGTAGGGGAGCTTCTCCACCCAGAAAGCGTAAATGTAAGCAGTCAAGGGGTTCATTTAATTTCGCATGATTCTTGGTTCACAAGTTTTTATAGTTATGCTGAACTCGAATGATTTACATTTTGTCTTTTTAATCTTTTAGTAACGTTTGACGATACATCACTGCTATCTCAGCGAAAAATGGGTTTATTTTTTACGGAAATTGATGCTATTACTTTCTTTTTTTCTTTTTTCCACATACTTTGTTATGTTCAAAATAGATGTGACAATAAAATTATTGCTCAATTAGACATGTTGTAGTATTTTCACTATAGTTAGTTTACTATATGCACTATTCGGTAGTTATTTATGCTACATGTGAGAGTACTTGCATTCAGTGATATCATCGATGAAACAAAGTCACAGATATCTACTACTGCTATGTGCGCTAATGGCAACAATGTTGACCGTTAGCATCGTTTCAGCTCAGACCGAGTACAAAGGTGCGGAGTTCTGTGGACAGTGCCACGCCGAAAAGTATGAGGAATGGGCCGAGACAAGTCACGCAAACTCAGCCGGATTAGCTGACGACGGTACATACTGGACAGCCTTCACCTCAAGAGTTCAGACTCTAGAGGAGTTCAAGGGCTGTGCAGAATGTCACGTTGTTGGATGGGATGCTGAAACCGAGACTTGGCCTGAAATGGACAGCGACAAATACATCAATGTGCAGTGTGAAAACTGCCATGGTGCATACGATCCTGCTCATATTTCCGGTGAAGCAGACATCATCGACTTAACAGTCAATGCCTGTTCACCATGCCACGTCGGTCGCCAAGTAGAGGATCACTTGATGAGCAGACACAGCCAGAGCTGGGAGGATTTAGAGCCTCTTCCTTATGCAGGAAACAGTTGTCTACACTGCATGACAACTCAGGGTGCAATCGCCGGAGCCGGTGAAGTATCCATTGAGGAGGAAGGACTGGTATCTCTTTCATGTGCAGCATGTCACGACTCACACAGTGATGAAAACCCTAAACAGTTAAGGTACGAAACTGCCGATTTACTGTGTGCGTCTTGCCACGTCGGTTCGCATCACCCACAGGCTGAGGAGCAAGTCTACCTTTCAGGTCCGCACGAAAAGGCGGGCGTTGAATGCGCTGACTGCCACGGTCTTGGGGAGCACTTTGCTCACGGAAGTGTGGGCGAGTGGTTCAACCACACGTTCTGGATCTACGACACATACTGGCCATACAACGACACGAGGCCGGTTACGTGTAGTAAGTGCCATGAACTTGATTGGGCAACCGAGCAGCTTGAGGTTATTGAGCATACCACGGAAACCATGACACATGCAGCTGAGGAGATCATTGAAGCGGCGTACGCTGTAATAGAGAGCGCCGGTCTCAGTGAAGCCGAGGCAGCAGAGTTAACGGAAGCCGTAGATGCCGCTTCAGACACCGTCCATTACTGGATGGCGGAT
>CAYLJH010000087.1:0-7508 GCA_964383685.1 uncultured Candidatus Bathyarchaeia archaeon
ATCCCTCTACGCGGTAAAGGTTACGAACGGTCAGGAGAGGACGGTAGCATTGATGCTGTCCGACAAGATCAAGGTCGAGAAAATGGCCATACAGGCAATTCTCGCGCCATCCGAACTTCGAGGATACATAATCATCGAGGCCCCGACGCCCCACATCGTGGACGAGTTAATCCGCGGCATGAGGCATACAAGGGAACGGGTACAGGGAACTATCAGCCCGGACGAGGTTGACCACTATATAGAAACCAAGGCGGTTGTAGAAGGCTTAGACGAGGGGACCCTAGTCGAGGTAATCGCGGGGCCCTTCAAGGGGATGCAGGCACGTATCGTACGTGTTGACTCCTCAAAGGAGGAGGTCACCATCGAGATACTTGAGGCCGCGTTCACGCTGCCAATCACAGTCCACGCAGACTATGTCCGAGAACTCAAAGGAGCACAATACTAATGGTAATGCAGACACTAAACTTCATCGTAGACGGCGGCAAGGCAACAGGCGGCCCCCCAATCGGTCCAGCTCTTGGACCTCTGGGCATCAACACAATGCAGGTAGTAGCGAAGATCAACGAGGAGACGGCCGAGTACGATGGACTGCCAGTGCCAGTCGAGGTAACAGTCGACACTGACACAAAGAGCTTTACCGTAACGGTCGGCATGCTCACGACGTTTGCCCTCATAAGCCAGGTAACTGGTATCAAGAAGGGCTCAGGAACGCCGAACATGGACCTTGTCGCAGACATGTCCTTCGAGGACCTAGTCGGGATCGCAAAGAAAAAGCGTCCAGGCATCTACGCCAAGACGCTGAAATCAGCTACAAGCGAAGTGCTGGGCACATGCCACAGCGCCGGGGTCACCGTTGATGGACGACCCGCCGGAGAGGTTCAGGAAGCAATCAGGGCTGGAGAGTACGACTCCCAGCTCGCCGAATAAACCTTAATAAAAACTGATGTAAGAAACAGAGGAACTTAAAATGTCACTTCCAACAAAGAAAATCAAAGAAGCGGTTGAAAAGGCTAGGGCAGTATCTCCTGCTCGTCAATTTGAGCAGAGCTTCGACCTTGTCATCAACCTGAGGGAGCTCGACATGAACAGGCCTGACAACAGAGTCAACATCCGGTTCCAGCTGCCGAGAGGCATCGGGGAAAGGAAGGTACTCGTGTTCGCCTCGGGCGACCTAGCGCTGAGATCAAGAAGGGCAGGAGCGGATGACGTCATCGAGCCCGAAGAACTTGCTCAGCTTGCAACCGACAAGAAAGCTGCCAAGCGACGCTTGGCCGATTATGACGTGTTCGTTGCTGAGGCACCTATGATGCCAACAGTAGGTCGTGTCGCAGGACCGATATTGGGACCCAGGGGTAAAATGCCTACCCCTGTACCGCCACAGGCACCCATAGATAATATCATTGAACGCGAGCGCCGCACAATCGTGGTGCGAACTAGGGACAAGCCATTTGTCCACTGTATCGTCGGAAAGGAAGGAATGAGTGATGACGATGTCATCCAGAACATTGAGACAGTGGTCACCAACTTGAGCGCTGCAACAAAGAGAGGCTTCACCAACATCAAGTCGATGTACCTGAAGCTAACAATGGGAGGCAGCGTGAAGCTATACTAGGTGTTTACCATGAGTAGCAACATTCCATCCGAAAAGAAGCAGGTAGTTCAGAAAACAGTCGAGTTAATCAACCAGTACCAGATCATAGCCGCGGCTGACCTAAACAAGGTAAGCAGCGGGATGCTACAGGACATGAGGAAGCAGCTCCGTGGAAACCACTTTTTCAGGGTCGTCAAGAACACCCTGATGAGGAAGAGCATGGAGCAGGCCGGTAAGGCGGGAACACAGGAGTTCATGGATGCAATCAGTGGACCCAACGTTTTCCTGTTCACAAACGGCAACCCGTTCAAGG
Source organism: uncultured Candidatus Bathyarchaeia archaeon (assembly GCA_964383685.1). Classification (GTDB taxonomy): domain Archaea; phylum Thermoproteota; class Bathyarchaeia; order TCS64; family TCS64; genus RBG-16-57-9. The sequence goes on from CAYLJH010000087.1 coordinate 1,905, forward strand.
TAGCAATGGAGCTTAACGCCAACAAGGTCAAGGTTTTCGCCAAGGCGGACGATATCGCGATGAACGATATCGTCATGAAGGCAGGGAACTCTGGCCTCAGCCCCGGACCCCTTATCGGGAAGTTCGGTGTACTAAGCGTCAGGACCCGCATCGAGGCTGGGAACATCTGGGTAGTCCAGGACACCGTTGTACGCAAGAAGGGAGAGGAGATCGGAGAAGACCTCGCTGACCTGCTTACGCGTATGGGTGTCAGGGCATCCGAGATGGGCCTCAGCATCAAGGCGGTCTGGGAAAACGGAGAGGTACTCCCCGGAGAATCGCTAATACTGGACTTGGACGAGTACAGGTCCAAGCTGGAGCAGGCAATAGGAGGAGCGTTCAAGGTAGCCATCGAGGCGGCCTATGTGACGCCCGAGACAGCGCCTATCCTGTTAGCGAAGGCAACACAGGAAGCCATTGCAGTTGCAGTGGAAGCCGAGTGGCCAGCCGAGGCGACCATCGAGCTCCTGATAGCAAAAGCGAGCGCCGAAGCCAAGAGTCTTGCCAGCCAGGTTGGCAAGAAGATGGCGGAAGCATAAACCCCTTTTTTATCTATTTTTATTTAATCCAACTCACTATGGTACACCATGCCTGACCCTCTCAAGGATTACAGGGAAAAACGGGACTTGGAAACATCTGAGCCAGCGGGTGTGGTCGCTGCAACCAGCGGGCTCCCAGTCTTTGTCATACAGAAACACGACGCAAGGAGCCTCCACTATGACCTCAGGCTGGAGTCGGGGGGCGTCATGAAGTCCTGGGCCGTCCCCAAGGGGCCATCAATGGACCCAAAGGTGAGAAGGCTGGCGGTGCCAACGGAGGATCACCCCATGTCCTACAACGATTTTGAGGGCGTAATACCTGAGGGCAACTACGGCGCAGGAACAGTGATTGTCTGGGACGGGGGAACGTTCCAGAACGCCAAGGGCGAGGACGTTTCATTTTCAAACAACTTGGATGAGGGGCATGCAACTATCTATCTCAACGGCGAGAAACTCAGGGGTAAGTTCGCTTTGATCAGGACAAAGCGAGGAGGCAAGCGACTCCAGTGGCTTTTCTTCAAGATGAAGGACGAGCATGCGTTAGCTGGCTCAGATATCTTATCCGAGAAACCGGACAGTGTGAAAACCGGGAGAAGTCTATCCGAGGTTTCTGAGCAGGAGGCCCCATCCGAGATGGCTGATTTCCAGTAGCGATAACGCTTTCTTCTACCCATCCATGTACCCCATATGACTCATCGTTTTATCTCGGTCGTCCAGTCCAGCATCGATATCGGCGACCCACATATCTGCAGTGACTCAATGAACAGGGGCAACATCATTGATGCGATATACGAGCCACTTGCCTCAAGGATTGGTCCCGGTGTCTACTATCCCACATTAGCCTCGGACTGGGCGGTTGAGCCCGATGGCCTGACCTGGTTATTCAAGCTCAGGGAGAGCGTGAGGTTCCACAACGGTGAGAAGCTAACAGGTAACGATGTGGTGGCCACACTGAAACGGGTTGTAGACCCCGCCATCGGTGGCGCGTTCGGCACGCAGGGCACCTATGCCAGCTATATTGGTGACGCGGAGTTCACCTCCCCGAGCAAGTACTCTTTCCAGATAACCACAAAGGAGCCGATGGCCGATCTTTTAGACCTCCTTTCTGAGATGCCGATAGCGCCTGAGGACGAGCTAGGTAACATTCCCAACGAGTACATCGGGACGGGTCCTTACATCGTCGGGGGCATGTCAAGGGAAGAGATAGTCCTAGAGAGTAACAGGAAGTACTGGGGCGGCAGGAAGGCCATCGCTGACGAGGTCTCGTGGCTGAAGGAGGACGACCCCATCGAGAGGGCGGAGATGGTCGCCAACAGGGAGGCGGACATCGCCACATCAATCGGGCTTGAGGGGACAAAGTCATTGGTCGGGTCAAACAGGGCCAAGCAGTTCAGCATCAAGAGCAGCCTGTGCATCATATTCATGATGAACTGCGGGACTGGCGTGTGCACCGATGCCCGTGTAAGGCAGGCGTTGAACTATGGCCTCGACATCGACGAGGTGGTCAAGACTGTGAAGGAGGGCGCGGCAACGAGGCTCAACGGGTACATGAACCCACATCACTTCGGGTACAACCCTGAGACCGAGGCTTACCCGTATGACCCGGACCACGCGAAGAAGCTGCTCGCCGAGGCCGGTTACGGTGACGGGATGAAGCTCACCATAGACATCCCAACGAGGATGCCGGACGAGGGCTTGGCGGTGGGCGACATGATGAAGGAGCACTACGGCAGGATCGGCGTTGACGTCGAGGTCGTGAGCTACAGCGACCGTGCGGCCTATGCCGAGATGGTAAGGGACAAGGTCATCCATGACATGTGCTGTTTCGACTCAAGCCCCATCAGCACTTTCCGGGTGCTCAGGGAGAAGATACACTCGGGGCACAGGGGCCCCTGGTGGGAGGGATTCCACAACGAAGAGGTCAACGGGCTCATTGAAAAAGCCCAGAGGACCTTCGATGACAAGGCTCGCGAGTCCATCTACAGACAGGTCTTCCAGATTATCAGGGACAACGCACCGTGGGTCTTCCTGTACAGGCCCACCTACTTCTGGGCCATAAACAAAAAGCTGGGCGACTGGACCCCGACGGCGCGGGGCATGGTGAAGCTGGCCTAGGGTTTTTACTCCCCGTAGGGCTTTGTGTCAAAGGTCAGGAACTCGACGGCGTACCCTTCGGGGTCCCACGTCAGGAAGCCCCGCATGTCTATGTCTCCGCTCTTCTGGGGCGGGTGGTTCGTCTTCACTCCTTTCTCGTCAAGGTACTTGTGCCACGCGTCCACGTCCTCGACGATGATACTGAGCATGACGGGCTTCTCGGCCTGGGGCTTCAGGTAGCCCTTCTCGGCGTTCACTAGCCCGATGTGGCTGCCGTTGGCCACCTTGAATATCTTCACCCAGTCCCTGTTCATGACCTCCTTGAAGCCCAGTGTCTCGCCGTAGAACTTCTCGGCCTTCTCGATGTCGTTGTAGTAGGTGAACGTGATCAATCCCTCGATGCCTTTCATAACAATCACACTGAATCGGCGGGTTGGGATAAAAGATGAGCTACTGGCCGTAGGGCTTCTTGAGCCACTGCATGATCTCAAGGAGGTAGCCCTCGGGGTCCCTGAACAGCATTGTCTTCATCTCAAGGTACGACTGCCTCTCCGGTGGCTGCTCGATCTCGACGCCCTTATCCTTGAGATGCTGGTGCCAGCCGTCGATGTCGTCGCTGAACCAGCTCAGCATCACGGGCTTGTCTTCTTTAAACTTCAGGTAACCCGTGTGGCCGTCCACCAGCCCGATGTGGCTGTTGCCGTGGACCTTGAACACCTTGGCGAGCGGGATGTCAATTACCTTCTCGAACCCCATGATCTCCTCGTAGAACTCCGTGGCCCTCTCCAGGTCGTCGTAGTAGAAGAAAGTGATGGTGCCGTCGATTTCCATGCATGTGGATAATCGTTCATCCTAAATAACATGAGTTACACGGTGGTGTTATGCTCAATAAACTAAAAGAGAAGCTAGGGAAAGGCGAGGTCGTCTACGGTTCATGGTTCAGTATATTCCACCATCGGGCGGCCGAGGTGTTGGCCAGCACCGATCTTGACTGGATTCTAATCGACACTGAGCACAGGGCTGTTGACCCAGAGACAGTTGGCAGGCTTGTGAAGGTAATCGGCAACAAGGGTGCCGCCTCACTCATCAGGGTTGCATGGAACAACGTCTGGCTCATCAAGCAGGCACTGGACACGGGGGCTTACGGCATCGTAGTCCCGTGGGTAAGGTCAGCCGAGGAGGCGGCCAAGGCAGTGGAGTACACAAAGTACATGCCTGAAGGGCTCAGGGGAAGCATGCCAGTGGTGGCAGCCCAGGTCTGGGGTATCACACCATGTGAGTACCTGGCCAAGGCGAACGATAACATCTTCGTCTGCATCCAGATCGAGAACTGGGAGGCAGTGGAGGACATTGACAAGATCTGTGCGCTCCCAGGCGTTGACGCTGTCATGATTGGGCCCGGTGACCTATCATGCAGCCTAGGGGTCAGAGGCGAGACCTGGCATCCAAAGGTGGAGGAGGCAATCGCAAAGGTGCTTGCAGCGTGCAAGAAATCATCTGTAGCCCCCGGAATCGCCTTCGGAAAGGACCTTGAGCACACAAAGCAGCTGGCAAAAGATGGATTCAAGTTCATCGGAGCAGGCGCTGATGGTGCATTCCTAGCTCAGGGCGTCAAGGACACTCTGGATTATCTAAAGAAATAAGCGGGGATTTTTCCCCTTTTTTTACTTGGGCAGCCTTTCCTCTACGAGGTAGTACTTTCCGTCCTTCTCGACGAAAGCACCTGACTGGCTCATAGGCGTAGGCATACCCATCATCATCTCAAACATGGGTGGAAGCCCAATCTCGTCAGGGGTCATGGCCGTCTCCGGTGAGACCGCGCCCTTCTCCTTGAAGGAGTCAGCCAGCTGCATCATCCTCTCCTGGATCATGGCTGGTGAAGGTCTCATGCCCCCGTGCATGCCGCCACCCATACCGCCGTGCATCCCCATGCCTCCTCCCATCCTTCCCATGGACTGCCTTACTGGCTCAACCCTCTCGACGGGCTTGATGTACTCGAAATCAACGTCCTTGGTCCCCTTGAACTGGCTCATATAGAGGTTGAAGTAGAAACCCTTCTTCTCCAGTAGCTGCTCGTGGTTCCCGCGCTCGATGATCTCGCCGTCCTTGATGACAAGTACCTTGTCGGCGTTCTTGATGGTGCTGAGCCTGTGGGCGATGACGAAGGCCGTCCTTCCCTCCATTAGGTTCAGCAGTGCTTCCTGAATCTGCACCTCAGTCCTGGTGTCTACGCTGCTGGTTGCCTCGTCCAGGATGAGTATGGCTGGGTCTCCAACTATCGCCCTTGCGATGCTCAGGAGCTGTCTCTGTCCCTGGCTCAGGTTGTTTGCCCGCTCGCTCAGTTTGGTCTCGTAGCCCTGCGGCAGCCTCCTGATGAAGCCGTCGGCGTTGGCCAGCTTGGCCGCCGCGATGCAGTCCTCGTCAGTCGCCTCAAGGTTCCCGTACTTGATGTTATCCATCACTGTTCCGCTGAACAGGAACACGTCCTGCAGGACGATCCCGAGCTGCCGCCTGAGGTCGTCCTTCTTGATCTGCTTCAGGTCCATGCCGTCGATGCTGATGCTTCCGCTCTGGATATCGTAGAACCGGGTGAGCACGTTGACGATGGTCGTCTTGCCCGCCCCCGTTGGCCCGACCAGCGCGATGGTCTGGCCCGGCTCTGCCTCCAGCGAGATGTTCTTGAGCACGGGAACGTCATCGACGTAACCGAAGTCAACATCCTTGAAGACAACTTTCCCTTTCAAGTCGTAGACGCTGATTGCGTCCTCTGCGTCAACGATCTCGGGCTCGGTGTCCATTATCTCGAATATCCTCTCGGCCCCCGCCAACGCGCCCTGTATGCTGTTGTAGATGTTGGCGAAATGCCTCAGCGGGTCGGCGAACCGCCTGCTGTAAGTGATGAACGTGGCTATCACGCCGATGGTGACCATCC
>CAYLJH010000088.1:0-7489 GCA_964383685.1 uncultured Candidatus Bathyarchaeia archaeon
AGTACCGATTGAAGCGAACGCGACTATCGGCCCATTTGCTGAGGACGCTGGATGTCTGCGTCACCATGTTTGGCAGGATGCCGCTGGACAGGGTCATCACGGGCGAGAAGATCAAGCCCGGTGATGTCATCATAGGCCTGCGGAGCGGCGGCAAGATCAGGTACGAGGACGGCGTGAACAGCGGCATCATGAGCAACGGCCAGACCCTGGCGCGGACATGCCTCATGACCCCAGATTACGTTGAAAAATACCCCGAGATATCCCACCCTGCAAGGGGCAGGTACACCGGCGGCTACAAATTCGATGATTACGTCGATGAGCTGGGTTCAACTGTTAGCGAGGCACTTCTCTCGCCCACTCGCCTGTTCTCACCCATCGCCCTCAAGGTGCTTGAGAGCCACCACAGGGCCGTCCACGGGATGGTCCACAACACCGGCGGCGGGAACACGAAATGCCTCAGGATGGGCAAGGGAATCCACTACGTCAAGGACTCAATGCCTGACCCTGACCCCATATTCGAGCTAATCAAGGCCGAGTCAGGCGTCACATGGGAGGAGATGTACCAGGACTTTAGCATGGGCGTGGGCTTCGAGTTCATCGTTGACCCCGACTCAGCGGAGGAAATCCTCTCGGTCATCGAAGGCTACAGTGTAGGCGCGTCAATCATCGGGAGATGCCAAGAGGCCGAGGGTGGCAACACGCTGAGAATCGAGACCGATAAGGGCTCGTACAGCTACGCCTAGCCCTAAATTTCTTTAATCGTTATCAGGTAACCACAGTCACCGTTACATTTGAGGTCTTGACTACCTTCCTCGTCACGCTCCCCATGACAAGTCCCTCGATGATGCCCATGCCCTTCCTGCCCATGACAATGAGGTCGTACCCCTCCTCATCCGCAACCCTGACGATGATGGACGCCGGGTCTCCCTCGCGGACTATCGCGTCCACCCCTATCCCTGGGTTCGAGTCCTTGACCCTCATCATCTCCTTGTTGAGGCTCTCAAGGCTGGTCCTCATGAGCTCCTGGTGGCTCTCGTTGGCCCAGAGGCGGTACTGTGCCCCGAATGGCAGCTTCAACTCCTCTATGACCGCTATGAGATTGATGCTTGAGCCGTGGACCTTTGCCAGCTCCACCGCGTGGTCAAGTGCCTTCATGGATGGCTCCGAGCCGTCTATTGCCACGAGAATCTTGCCGTACATGTGCCTCATGGACTGATTGTGATGGGAGGATTTATTGTTTGCACCGCGTTTACGTTAATCTGATAGTATCGACGGGGGATATCCAGCGGGCAGTCTTTTCCGGGGTTTTTCTGATAAGTCTATTCTTCCTTTCTTTCATCACCAAGAGGGGGAATAGCATTGATATGACCCCTTATTTTCCATGGTTAGCAAGCTACGAGAAACCATGGATTAGCCTTGGGCTGGGAATTGTTGCACTGGGGTCATTCCTGGGTGTGGTTTTTCTTCAAACCTCGGAGAACGTATCTGAATGAATGTTGGATTGAAGACGTACTGATGTGGTCAACCAGCCTCATTTCCTATCGCTGGTGATCGTGTTTTTCCTCAGGGAGCCAATGGGTCTCCCAGAGCTGTGATAGTGGCCTCAGTGTAACTCTGTTTCATCACTGTTCAATCAAATGCCTTTACATCATTGGCCGGTGAGTTAACCCGCTGGGGGCGTGTTAAACGTTCCCCTACTCGATGCTGATGGGGGTGCCATGGTCCCCCGGCTTCTTTTTGAAGGTGATCTTAAGAACGCCGTTCCTGAACGATGACTTTGCGGTAGACTTGTCGATGTCCACGGGGAAGACCAGCTCCTTGAAGTACTTCCTGTCAGCGTTATCGACCTCTATTGTGAGTGTGTAAGCCTTTGCCTGGATGATGATGTCATGCTTCTCCACACCCGGTAGCTCAGCCAGCACCTTGATGGTCTCGTCGTCCTCGATGATATCCACCAATGGCTCCCTCCTGTCATACAGGTTCAGTGGCTGCTTCTCCTCGATACCCGGCTTCATGTTGCCGAACTCTCTGACGATCGGCTTGCCGTCGGGGCCGATGTTGACGCTGTAACCGTAGACAAATGGGCCGGAATCCCTGCGAGCGGAGCCAAAGTTCCTCGTTTCCTCTGGCATGTCCTCCATCTGCTTGATTGTCTCGGCCATCTCCCTCTCAAGCTCATCCATGAGGCGCTCGAACTCGCCGAACATGCTGGACCGCTTGCCGAACCGCTTGAACCACTCATCCCAAAACGACAACGTTTCTCAGGTGATTCAGGATGCTGTTCCGATATAAATCTTAAAGAAAAATTAGAGGTAGAGCGTTGGCTCTTTCCTTTCCTGGCCCCAGCCGTTCATGAACTTGGATACCTGGGGTGGGAACTTCACTGTCTTCGCGCCTGTGGGGCATACCTTGATACATGCCATGCATTTGATGCAGGCGTCCTCGTCTGTCGCATAGGTCGATGGGTCCACCGCCTCGACCGGGCAGGCTTCAACGCATTTACCGCACTGGATGCACTTGTCCGCGTCGTATGTGGGCCCCATGATCATCTTCTTGAGCCTCTCACCGATCCACTCTGACCTGTTCTTGTACTTGTCACCAAACTTCAGCGGCTTGCTCTCGATATCAGCCTCTGCCGGGTCAGCCATCTTCTCGGCTATCTGTTCACCAAGGCTACGTGCCAGCTCCCGGTCTGCCTCGTCTGGCCTGTCTATCGCTCCAGCCTTCCCCAGTGCATCGTGGTTGAACGAGTGCTGGGCGACGAACTCCGCTCCTGCGATGATCTTGAATCCCTTGCCCCTGAGTAGGCCTGACAGCTCGGAGACATACGCCTCGGCTGACCTGTTGCCGTATACTGCAACTGGCACCGCCCACTTCCCCTCGCCCTCAAGCTTGAGGAATGGCTCCATTGCGATGAAAGGAAGACTGCCCTCGTACACAGCTGAACCTACTATGATCAGGTCGCCCTCCATTTTTCCGTCGAAGGCTTTCCTTGTCTTCGGGTTTGTTATGTCTACCGCGGGTAGTATCGTCATTCCTGTGCCTTCAGCTACCTTGTCCAGTATCTTCTGGGTGGTCCTTGACGCTGAGTAGTATATGCATTGAACTTTCACGTTAATCACCAACACCTGTTCTTGAAACTTATTTAACCATTGAGGTAAATAATTTACCCTAAACTCTCTTGATAGCCATGTTTAAAGGCAATCGTGAAGGGGGTTAATTACTTTGACAATCCTCGTCAGCTACAGTGAGATTGCGCTAAAGTCCCGTTACGTGAGGAACCACCTTGAGCGGAGCCTAGCCCAGGATATCGTGAACCTCCTGAGGAGGCACGGCTACGAGAACGCCCAATCTCACAGGCGGTACGGCAGGATATTCATAGAGGGCGTTCCAAACGAGGCTGCCGATGTGGTGAGAAAGGTCTTCGGTGTCGCAAACGTCATGCCCAGCATGAAAGTGGACACCGGATATGAGGTCGTGCTTGAAGAGATAGTTAACGAGGCGAAGCGTGAGATGAAGAAGGGAGACGGCTTCGCGGTCCGGCCAAAGGTCGTTGGTGAGCACGAGTTCAACAGCAGGGATCTGAGCTACGAGGGCGGCTCAAGGGTAATGGCTGCCCTCAAGGACAGGAATATCCACGTTGACCTCACGAAGCCTGATATCACTCTCTACGCCGAGGTGCGTGACAAGGAGGCTTTCATTTACAGTAAGATAATCAGGGGCGTGCTCGGGCTGCCCTACAACACCCAGGGGAAAGCGGTTGGGCTGTTCAGCGGAGGTATAGACAGCCCCGTTGCAGTGTGGATGTTGATGAAGCGAGGAGTGGGCGTTCTCCCGTTGTTCATGGACCAGAGGCCATTCGTCGGGGACAGCTACGTTGAGCGGGCCATAACCGCGTTCAATCACATGGCGAGCTACGTGCCGAGGTCGACCTACAAGCTCTACGCAGCGCCCATGGGGGACGTTATGCAGAGGATAACCGAGACCGAGGAGCCCAGGTTCACCTGCGTCATTTGCAAGCGGAGCATGTACCGGATCGCCCAGGAGTTCGCCAAGAGGCACGATGCTCTAGCAGTCATAACAGGCGAGAGCATGGGCCAGGTGGCAAGCCAGACCCTGAGCAACATGTACGTGTTGAGCAGCAGCATACAGTTGCCCATTCTGAGGCCGCTGGTCGGGCTTGACAAGATCGAGATAGAGGACATCGCGCGGGTCATAGGCACCTACAGGTTGACGGCCAAGTCAACTGAGGGGTGCAAGGCGGTCCCGGAGGGTCCAGCTACCAGAAGCAGGATCGAGGTAATCGAGGGGCTTGAAAAAGACCTTGACCTCGTTGCCCTCTGCAAGGAGGCTGCCGAGGGAATCTCGGTCATAGCCGAGGCATAAAAGGTTAAACAGTTCAACAGCCTCAATCTCATAGAATAATATTGTCAAAACTATCAAGGGATGCTTTGAAGGACGCCGTTGAGGTGGATTTCAGCGAGGAAAAAGAGTTCTGGAACGAGTACAAGCTTGAGGACGGGACCACATTGAAGGTCAAGCTGGTCCTCAGGGGGGTAAAGAGGCTCAAAAGGTACGAGCCGGACGGCACACCAGTGTACGTCATCAACAGCATGAACGTCGTCAGGGCGGTCAACGTCCCATCCGAGATAAAAGCTAAGCCCAAGAAACGCGAGATGAACCCGGTCTAGGTGAAACCATGAAGCTCCGACTCGTCTCACACAGCCCTGATATCGAGACCACCATAGCCACCAGCATGAAGACCACCACAAGCGGGGCGATGCCGAGTACGCTGTTCAACCGGTTCAAGGACAGGCCGGGGAAGGTGGCTGATATCGTGGGCAGGGTCGAGCTGCAGCACGGGAACATACTGGAGCACAACAGGCTCGTCTGGAGCCTTGAGGCACCGAGAGACATGGTCTTGGATATCATGCTGAGGACAAAGTACCTCAACTTCACGGAGCTGGAGGGCGACAGGTGGGTCGTAAGCGGCAACCTACGATCAGTCATTGAGCTACACATAGCCCACAGGGACGATTTCACGGAGGCGCTGGTCGAGACCATCAAGGAGGCGTCACCCAGAATCTATGATTTCATCAGGAGGGGCGAGAAATGAAAGGTGAACTCCTAACCCATACCCCGCTGGAGGAGCTGAAAGGGGCGTTCCCTGAGCTGGATTGGAAGAAATTACTATCGCACCTGAGCTACACCATCGCCATCGAGAAGGTGAGCAGGGCGTGCAGCCACCAGCTGGTGCGCCACAGGATCGCGAGCTTCAGCCAGCAGAGCCAGAGGTACATCACAGTCAAGAGGTTAAACGAGAAAACCGTGGTACCGCCCTCCGTTGGCGAGTCAAGCATGGATAACTACCTCGCCGTCATCGATGACGCAAGCGAGGGGTACCAGAAACTTGTGGCGAACGGGGTACCACGCGAGGACGCCCGGTTCCTGCTGCCAAACGCAACCGAGACGAGCCTGCTGATGACCATGGACGGGAAATCGCTGATGCACTTCATCGGACTCAGGACATGTAACCGTGCCCAGTGGGAGATCAGGGAGCTGGCTGACATGATACTTGACCAGTTGAGGGAAGCCGAGCCAGAGATATTTAACCACGCGGGGCCATACTGTTACCAGCTGGGCTACTGCCCCGAGGGCAGGCACACCTGCGGCAGGATGGAAGAGGCACTGGAGAGGTACGGGGTATGAAGCTACTGTTAGACGAGATGTTCAGCGGCCTCAAGGAGTACTTTGAGGTACTTGGCTACGAGGTTACCACCGTTCACGATGTTGATTTGAAGGGCAAGTCGGACAAGGAGGTCGCAGAGTACGCGAAGGAACATGACCTAATCCTCATCACGGAAGACAAAAAGCCCGCTGAGCTAGTAGATTTGCTAGAAGGCCGCTTCTTTTATGTGGACAACAAGACGAAAGCACAGATGATCCACGAGAAGATCAAGGAAAAATATCTTTGTTAGTCTTCCCCTTTCTCGGGAACTGAAAATTGTATTTTGAAAAATGGGTGAGCCTAGTAGCTCTTTGGCTCGGCGTCCCTGTCGAGGGTGCCGACTAGGCAGTGGATGCTTCCGCTGTTCCTCGGCCTGATGAGGCTGTCAATATGGACCTCGACTACCTCGATGCCCACGCTCTCGAACCACTTGGTGGCCTTGGGGTACTGGTCGCTTGTGATTATCTTCATTGGCTCAAGTACCACTCCACAGTCAGGTCCTTTTGCGAACCCACGGGTGTCGATGCTAACCAGGTCGTCCGGTGGCTTGATGAAAGTCCAGTCCATCTCTGCCTCCATCCACTCCGTGAGGTAGTGGTCGTAGTAGCTGGCCTCGCCCACCGTGGTGTGCCTGTCAACCATGCTGTAGTGGATGGTGCCCTTCCTGGTACCGTACCCTGGGCCCATCCTGATGTCGACCTCTGGGTCCTGTGCCTTGATTATGTTGGCGTACTGGTTCTGGCCCCACTCGTTTGCCCTCATGACTCCCGGCTGCATTGTGTTTCCCCTTGGGAAGTGGACCTCGATGATTGCGTGTTTCTCGTCGAGCCAGCCGCATGGGCCGCCCTCCACCATTCCGTCTCCGAAAACCATCCCGACTACAGGGATTCCGTGCTCCGCGAGTGTCTGGTACGTTGGCAGCTCCTCTCCCTTCCTGATATTGTCGTACATCCTCATGATGATGTGGCCGTACACCGCCGGGTGGGCGACATCGTCACAGTAGATTGACTTCACCGTGTAAGGTGGGTCGTATGGGTCTGGCTTCCTGATGATGACCTCTACTCCTTCCCCCTTGAACGCGTCAACCAGGGTCTCGTGGTGCTCAACCAGTTCGTCAAGGTCTGGCTTCGCCATCATCCTCCACGCCCTCCAGCTGTCCTCGTGGGGCGGCCAAGGTGTCTTGTCGCCCACGCTGAGGAACTCTTTACCTGGCTTGTGCAGCAGAACCGTGTTTAGCTTGCCTATTGTTGTGTTTGCCTTCCATTTCCTGCCCCATATCTTGGGCATCTCGTCCTCGAACTGGGTGAGGACCTGTGGGTGCAGCCTGTTGTACGTGTCATGCAGGTCGTCTCCCGCGCTCTTGTAATCAGCGGATTTCTTCTCGATGTCAGCCATAATAATTCACTCTATCATCATGCCGATTGTATAAAACATCTACGAGAAAAGGAAATAAGGCGGACCTAGGTGACAACGTCGTCGTACTCGTCGTTGAGGGTCTTGAACGGCAATATCTTGAGCACCTGGCTCTCCACCCTGTAGCCCCTGATGCCGTCAAAGTTGATTCCCTCGTCCTCAAAATACTTCAACGTCTGGGCCTCGTAGCCCTCGGGGACGTACAGAAACAGCTTCTTGAACTCACGTCCGTATGGGGCCACTTCAGACAATGCCTTCCACCGGGGTATGCTATCCTCGGATATATCCTCGGCTGACTCCACGACGCCGATCTCCCTCAGCGAGCCGTCGTCGTTCGTGATAATGATG
>CAYLJH010000089.1:0-7485 GCA_964383685.1 uncultured Candidatus Bathyarchaeia archaeon
TCCCGTCCTAGAGGTTTTCTTCCACCTCGTCATGAACCTGATTGATGGCGGTTTCGCTTCTCCCCTATTTGCCCAGGGTCCCTCGTATCTTTTCACGGTCGTATAGTTGAGTACGGCCACCCCACTTGACAACATTGATTTCAGTCACTCGGGGCACCCAGTTCCTCGTTCCTTAATAAAAGAGCGTTCGCAACAACAATTATTGAGCTCGCTGACATGATCAGAGCACCCATCTCTGGCCTGAGGGTGATCCCCCAAGGCATGAGTACTCCAGCTGCCAAGGGTATGGCGATGGCGTTGTACCCTGTTGCCCACATCAGATTTTCCTTCATCTTCTTCATAGTCGCCTTGCTTAACCTGATAAGTTTCAGAACATCCTCAGGTTCACTTCTAATCAAGACGACATCCGCGGACTCGATAGCAACATCTGTACCCGCACCAATCGCGATACCAACATCTGCCTGAAGTAACGCTGGGCCGTCATTTATCCCGTCACCTACCATCGCTACCCTTTTTCCTGCTTCCTGAAGCTCCTTGACCTTGTTCGCCTTGTCTTCGGGTAATACTTCAGCTAGATAACCATCTACCCCTGCCTGTTTAGCGATGGCCGCCGCAGTTCGCTCATTATCCCCCGTGATCATGATGATCTCCTTACCGAGACTGCGAAGCTCCTTGATGGCTTGAATTGAACTTGGTTTCAAAACATCCGCGAAGGCAACTATACCTACAACATTGTTGTCGATAGCTACATATGATAACGTTTTTGCTTCATCATAGAGCAAATTTCCTTTCTCGATAATCGAGTCACTGGTATTCAGTTTATTCATGTTCATAAGTCGAAGCGTTCCAGCAGTTACCAGTTTTCCATCAATTGTTCCTTTTACGCCATGACCCGCTATAGCTTCGAACCCAGATGGATGAGATAACTTCATACCTTTCTCCTTAGCGTGGTTATTCAGAGCCTGCCCGATAGGATGCTCAGACAATGCCTCCAGGGAAGCAACATGGTACAGTACTTCTTCCTCTGATATGCCATCAGTGATAACGTCAGTTACATTGAAGGCCCCAGCCGTGAGTGTCCCGGTCTTGTCGAACAGGATTGTATCGATATTCTCGCCTACTTCAAGAGCATCTGCGTTCTTCACCAATATTCCGTTTTTTGCTGCAAGGGTAGTCGAGATAGCTGTAACTGTTGGAATGGCTAAACCTAAGGCATGAGGACAGGCGATGACGGTAACTGTAACCGCTGTGGTAACTGCAAACACAAGTCCGGCAGATGTGAAGTAATTCCAGTAAATGAAAGATCCAAGCCCTACAGTGATTGCAGCAATAGTTAGATAATGGGCAGCCCTGTCAGCCAGCTTCTGAACCGGTGGCTTCGAGTCCTGCACGCTTTCCATGAGCTTAATAATCTGAGCAAGGGCAGTCTCTTCCCCTGTCTTATCAACACGTATCTGTATTGAACCCATACCGTTGATTGTGCCGCCGATGACCTCATCTCCAAGATCTCTTAGGACTGGTTTTGATTCGCCTGTAATCATGGATTCATCGAGGCTTGATTTACCTTCGATGACTACGCCATCAATTGGAACCTTGTCTCCAGGACGGATCAGTAGTACATCTCCTACTTTGACCTGAGAGGTTGGAATTTCAGTAATATCCCCGTCTTTGAAGAGGTTTGCAGTGGGCGGAATTAGTTTAACCAGTTCCTGAAGAGCTCCTGTCGCCTTTCGTGTCATCCTCATCTCCATCCAGTGCCCGAAGAGGAGGAAAACTACTAGTGTGCTTATCTCCCAGTAGAAGTCAACGGTGTCAACTAGGATGAACGTGGCCGCTACGCTAAACAGGTATCCTGTAGCAACGGCTAGGCTGACTAGCACCATCATCCCAAGAATGCCTTTCTTTAATGACTCCCTCGCGCCTTTGTAGAATGGCCATCCACCATAGATGGCTATTATTGTTGCTAAGCCGAAAAGAGTGTAATCGTACCCTGGAAAGTCTGGGACTGTAAAGTTAAACCATTGCTGAATGGTTGGCGAAAGCGCTAGTATTGGTCCAGTAATAAGGATGCTTACATAGAACCTTTTTCTAAAATCAATCTCCATCATTGCATGGTGATTGCGATGACTTCCTCCTTCCGAGTGGTCCATTTCCTTGTGTTTGGAATGATTCATTCCTTCATGTTCAGAGTGGTCCATTTCTTCATGTTTCGAGTGATCCATCTCTTTATGGTCTGAATTCTTCTTCTGTTTTGAATTATGATCATCGTGAGACAAAATACATCAATATAGAAGTTGAATGGGAGTATAATTACTCTTCTCTAACAATTTAAAAAAGAGAAATTAAGCCAAAACAGGATACTCAGGTTTAGGGATAACCCCAATATTAGCAGCGGAGAGTGTTCAAAAACTGCTACAAGTAAAAGGTCATATCCGAATGTCTTCTCCCACACCAAATTTCCGCTGGAATCCGTCTTAACAAGGTAAACGTCAGCAAAACCTGCCCCGGAAGATAACGTTGTTCCGGCTATGATGTAGCCACCATCACCGGTCACCTGAACATCATAACTATAATCGCTGTCCGCTCCACCGAACGTCGTCTCCCACACTAGGTTTCCGCTTGAATCCGTTTTAATGATGTAAACGTCCTCGTGTGCCGCTCCAGAAGGTTTTGTATATCCGGCTATTATGTAGCGCCCGTCGCCAGTAGCCTTAACTGAGTTTCCATAATCCCAGCCTGTTCCTCCAAATGTTTTCTCCCATACCAGGTTTCCGCTGGAATCGGTTTTTACGAGGTAAACGTCAGCGCTACCTTCTCCAGAAGACTCCGTCAGCAAAAAACAGGGTTTTTGATCCTGTTTGTCTGGTTAACTGGCCTGATGTGGCTTTTCCCCCCTGATGGTGACACTTCGTATCGTGCTTATCACGCTCTTTGCCACCCCTACCGAGATATTGTTCTCCCTTAGGACCCTCTTCATTGTGGGGTCCTGGAGGAGCAGCTCGCTTGACTGAGGCTCATCCGTCAGGACTGCCAGGTTCTCAAAGCCCGCCGATGCCATCATCCTCTCATAGTCCTCCAGCAGGATCGCCCCCGAGATGCAGGACGAGTAAGCCTCGGCGAGCCCAACTATGGACTCCGGTAGTTTGCTGGTCAGGACGATATCCGAGATTATCACCCTGCCGCCCGGTTTCAGGACCCTGTAGGCCTCGTCGAATACCCTGGTCTTTTCCGGGACCAGGTTGATGACGCAGTTGGATGTGATTACGTCCGCGTGGCCGTCGGGGCAGGGAATGTTTTCAACCTCCCCCAGCCTGAACTCCACGTTCTCGAAGCCCCCCTCGGAGGCGTTTTTTCTTGAGTGGTCTATCATCTCGGGGGTCATATCGACCCCGATGACACTGCCCTTCTCGCCGACGATCTTTGATGCAAGGAAGCAGTCCAGTCCCGCCCCTGAGCCCAGGTCAACGATGGTCTCGCCCTTCCCGAGGTCGCTGAACATTAATGGCGTGCCTATGCCTATGCCCAGGCCCAGGTTTGCCATCCCTGGCGCCGTGTCCAGCTCCTCATCGGTGTACCCGGCTTTCCTGCTCTTTTTTTGGGCCCAGCTTGACCCTGTTTGCTGTTCGCCGCAGCATGAGCTTGATGAATTTGTCTTGATGTACTTGGCATAACTCTGCCTTACCCTTCTTTTTAGATTGATTTGATCCATGTTAATCAAATATACCGACCGGTTGGTTTAATCATATTTCGGTGTTTAATGATCATGTCGCCAAAGGTATCAGAAAACCACATGGCCCAGGTAAAAGCCAGGATCCTCCGAGCAGCCTCGGCCCTCTTCGCAGAGAAGGGGTACAGCGGGGCCTCAATGATGGATATCGTAAGGGCCAGCGGGCTCAGCAAGGGCGCCATCTACCACCATTTCAAGAGCAAGGAACAGATTTTCGTCACGCTGCTACAGGAACAAACCGTCACCTCGCTTGGCGTGTTAAAGCAGGTGATCTCAGGCGAGACATCGGCAAGAAAGAACCTTGAGTACGTGCTGGAGCTGGTGTTCAAGACCACCTTTGATTGCCCCAAGGAGCTGTGCCTGATACAGCTTGAGTTCTATATCTCCGGCTTAAGGGTTGAGGGCTCCAAGGCCCAGCTCAACGCAAGATATAACACGATACACGAGTTCGTTAAAAATATAATTCAATTGGGAATCGACGGCGGGGAGTTCAGGCAGGACATAGACCCGGACACCATGCTCCGTCCTATTCGCGACCGCGGAGGGAATGACCCTTCATCACGCCACCCTGGAAAAGAAAATTGACCCCGAGAAAATCAAGGACAACATCATGAAAATGTTGTTTGAAGGAATCCAAAACAGTTGATCCGCGTGCCTTAAACACGCTTTGTGCCAGGTGTACCTGGGGGGACCCCCATGCAGCTATTTTAACACCTCGTACCCGAGGTAGAGTGGGTACTCGGACGCGAGCTCGGTGACCTCGGCCCTCATTTTCTTGAGCAGCCCAACGTCGCGATAATTCTTAACCGCCTTCCCGACCCACTCCCCTATCTTTCCCATCTCCTCCTCCTTCATCCCCTGGGTGGTCAAAGCCGGTGTCCCGAGCCTGATGCCCGAGGGGTTAAACGGAGTCGCATCATCAAAGGGCACGGCGTTCTTGTTCACGGTGATCCCCGCTACGTCAAGGGCGTTCTGGACACGTTTCCCTTTTCCGCCGTACCCGAGGGGCCTCAGATCGATGACCATCAGGTGGTTATCGGTGCCATCCGTCGCCAGCTTCAAGCCCTGGGCCATCAACTCATCCGCCAACGCCCTGGCGTTCCTCACCACCTGACGGGCATACAACTTGAACTCCGGACGGGCGGCTTCCCTCAACGCCACGGCCTTCGCCGCGATCACGTTGACGTGTGGCCCACCCTGGAGGCCGGGAAAGACCGCTGAATCAATGAGCTGGGCCAGGTTCTTCCCTGAGCCCCTGAAGTGTATATCGTGTAGCCTGTCCTCTTTCTTGCTCATGATCAGGGCCCCTCTTGGCCCCCTGAGGGTCTTGTGGGTTGTTGTAGTGACAACGTCAGCGTGGGGGAAGGGCGACTCGTGCACCCCGCCCACTATCAGCCCAGCGATGTGGCTGATGTCCGCCATATGGTAGGCATCAACCTCCTCGCAGATCTCCTGGAATGCCCGGAAATCAAGCCTCCTCGGGTACGATGTGAGGCTTGAGATGATGATCTTAGGTCTCTCCCTCAACGCGATCCTTCTGACCTCGTCCATGTCAATGAGCCCCGTCTCCTTGTCCACCCCGTAGCTGGCCACCTGGTAGTGTTTCCCTGAGAAATTCACCTTACTCCCATGGGTCAGGTGCCCCCCACTGCCCAGGTCCATGCCCATAAACTTCCCTCCAAGCTTCATGAGGGCGAGGAAGACCGCGTGGTTTGCCGGAGAACCAGAGTAAGGCTGCACGTTAACGTGCTCGGCCCCGAACAACTCCCTCGCTCGTTTTATGGTTAGGCGCTCGATGTTGTCGACGTACTCCTGCCCGCCGTAGTACCGTTTTCCCGGGTAGCCCTCGCTGTACTTGTTGGTCAGGGGTGAGCCCATTGCCTGCATCACGGCCTTCGAGACATAGTTCTCAGACGGTACAAGCTCAAGGCCGCTCCGCTGCCTGTTAGTCTCCCCCATGATCTGGTCATAGATCAGTGGGTCGGTTTCGTGGAGGTCATGCATTGCCAGGGTTTTCACCTCCCGGGCATTGACGTACTTTGGTCAATTGCTGATTATATTTTCTGAAAAGTGTGTGACCATCTGGGTCTTGGTTCTGGTTTGCCTTCTTGAGGCTTTTTAGGAGTCCAATGAATACACGCTCAAACCTTCCTATATGGTTCTACACTGCATCGTAACAAGATGATAAAAGGCTTCGGTTATGAAAGCCCCAGATTTCACGCCCGCGATGACGAGAGGAAAAAGGGAGAGCTTCAGGTTCTAATATTCAACTCATCCAACAATTGATTTAACTCGTCAACCGTTTTTTCACGCAGTACTATTCCTTCCTCAGTTAACTTTTTACTGCTCGTATATGACCGCTCCCCTGGAAGTAAAACCGGTTTCTCCGGGTCAAGGGGCTCGTGGTTATGCAGTAGGTCAACCATCTCCTTTGTTCGGTCCTCGAAGGTCGCCATTGGCAAGAAATGTTTGATGTTAATGACTATGGATGCCTGGGAGTGGCCGTTCCCCTTCAGGGAGTTCATCCTGACATTCTCGGTGATGGCTCCACCGGCCAGGACTGAGGTCAATATCTCCACCATTATCGCCAGGCCAAACCCCTTATGCTCGGCCATGGGCAAGGGGACGCCTCCACTCAGCACCTTTGATGGGTCACTCGTGTTCTCACCAAGTTCATCCAGCCCCCATTCCCTGGGAATTTCCCGGTTGTTGTTAATGTAATCAAACAATTTACCAAATGAGGCGTAGGCATTTGCAATGTCCAGCATTACCGGGAACCCAGCCCCAGTTTTAACGGCGAAGCCCCACGGGTTGTTGCCGATCGCCTTATCCTTTGACCCATGCGCCGCCATGCTCGCCAGAGTATTACTCATGGTTATCCCGAACATATCCTGCTCAGCGGCAAGAAGGGAATAGGCTGCGGAGCCGAGGAAATGGTTGCTGTTCCTCATGGTCACGATCCCGATCCCGTACTTCCTAGCCTTCTGGATGGCCTTCTCTGTCATACGGAAGGCGGCCAGCGTGCCCGGCGCATTATCCGCGTCCATAACTGCAGTGGCCTGCTTTGAGACAACGGTCTTTATTTTTGGTCTTGGGTTGAAAACCCCGTCTCTAAGATTCCTAACGATTCCAGGAAAACTTCCTACATCATGATGCCCGACCCCCCGGAGGGTCATAGTCTTGAAGACCCAGGCGATGTCCCTTGCGTTTGCGGGCGTGACATCCACTTTTCGCAGCATCTTAACCATCAGGGACTCCAGGTCATCAATTTTTATTTTTGAGGAGATCATGAAACTCTTCCAATAAAGTGGGGGCGCTAATTTTATACCTTTATTATGTCCGGAACTCGAATCGACAAGCAGTCAATGGTATCCATGAGCGGTCACATCGGGTTGTGTTATCTTTTCCACGCGTGCCTGTTAGGATCCTTGTATTCTGAGTATGAGACGCGCGTTAAAATGCAAGCCCGGGCATTTAATAGATAAGTTCAACCTGGTGATAGTCGCGGAAAAAATGACTCAAACCCTATTTTTCTTATAACCCATATGGGTCATCCATCATGAGGCCTAGGTTCTCCTAGTGTTCATGGGGTCAGTTCTTCTTCCTTCTCCGCTCGGCCCATGGAAAACATACTCTAACTTTCCGGTTTCTTACGGACAAGTTTTTCCGGTCCATCCATAGAGTCTAGGAACGCCTCAACTAGATTCGAATTTTCTATTAACCACAAACCCAATATAAAAACGAAAACATAATGACCT
>CAYLJH010000090.1:0-7459 GCA_964383685.1 uncultured Candidatus Bathyarchaeia archaeon
GGCTCAGCGATTATACCCACATATACACGGGTGCAACGGCTTCTTCATAGCGAAGCTCGTGAAGAGTTTATAGGGCACCGGGAAGCCTCATCGGGTATGAGCCTCAAGGTCAGGATGCTGGGAGTTCTCAGCGGGACAGGCTCAAAGGAGCGTACGATTGATATCAACGAGGGCTCGACCGTTGACTCCGTCATCAGGGGCTTGATGGCCGAGGATGAGCGACTTGAGGGCGTCCTATGGGACAAAGGAGTTGACAGCCCTCTGCCAAATGCACTCATCATGCTTGACGGCGTCGAGGTGAACAACCTTGAGGGGCTTGAGACGCCCGTTAAGAGAGATCAGGAACTGGTTCTCCTCTCCGTTGTACACGGCGGCTAGGTTTTTATCCCGCCCGTCCAACAACCAAAGCGATGTCCAGCACATGTACCCGCTGTAATTCCAGGCCGTCAACGTATTTCCGCCCCTACTCGGGGGAACGGCTGTGCAACGGATGTTTCAACGAGACGATAACTGTGCGGGTGAAGAGGACCATCAACAAGTACAAGATGTTCGAGTACGACAGCAGGATAGCGATAGGGGTCAGCGGCGGTAAGGACAGCCTGACTCTGCTTAGGCTGCTGCATAAGATTGAGGCGAGGCAGCCAAAGGCGGAGCTGATCGCCGTCTGCATTGATGAGGGCGTCAGCGGTTACAGGGACGAGGCTCTGAGGCTGGCCGAGAAGAACTGCAGGGAGCTGGACATAGAGATGCACATCCTCAGCTTCAGTGAACTCTTCGACGAGACAATGGACGAGATCGCCGTCAAGGAAAGGGAGCTCGGAGCCTGCAGCTACTGCGGCGTGCTCAGGAGGAGGGCACTCAACGAGGCGGCCAAGAAGGTTGACGCCGACAGGCTGGCAACTGGCCACAACCTGGATGACATGGCCCAGTCAGTGCTCCTCAACGTGATGAGGAACGATATCAGGCGAATCCACGCCTTTAACCCCGGTGGCCGGAAGCTTGGGGAATATGTGAGGAGAGTAAAGCCACTGTGCGAGGTACCTGAGAAGGAGACATCGTACTACGCATTCATCAACGACCTGGAGTTCCAGAGCCTACCATGCCCCTACGCCGACGAGGCAATGAGGACTGATGCGAGGCGTTTCCTCAACCAGATGGAGCACAAGAGACCTGGTACGAAGTTCACAATGTACCAGACTGGCTTAAAACTCAGGTCAAAGGCTACCCCTGAAGGTGTTATCAACAAATGCAGTATTTGCGGTGCCCCGACGACCCGTGAGGTGTGCCGGTCCTGCGAGCTGAGCAAATCACAGGTTTTATAGACTCTAAATCTAACACCAATTTGTGGAGACTCTAGTCAAGAAAGGACACTGCGCGTTCTGTAAAACCGAGATACGCTCGACCCTGAGCCAGGGTCCGCACCCCAAGACCAAGGCCAAGTATTGCCCCAACTGCGGGGCACAGCTCTGGATGGTACACGACTGCGACGCTCACCTGCGGTACGAGGACAGGTACTGCCAGAAATGTGGAAAGCCAAACCCCATCTACCTTGACAACGACCCTGATTACTACGCTGACCCAGTCGAGGAGTAACTCTTCATCCCTTTTTTAGTTCAACGAGATGGCCTGTGTGGGGCACGCCTCTATTGCCGTATCCACGCATGGGAGCATTAGGTCTGCGTCCTCTTTCAGCTCTGATTTCCCCTCGCCGTCCCTCTTGAACACCCCTGGGCAGATCGACATGCACGCGCCACACGCTATGCACTTTTCCTTGTCAATCAGGACCTCCCCGCCGGTTTCCTTGACCCAGTATGGCGACTTTATGTAGTTGTACGCCTCCTCTGCCGCCGTCACGCCCTCCCCTAACGCGGGAAGAATCTGCCTCGCCTTGCCGGGGTACTCAACTATATCGCCGCACGCGAATATGCCGGGTATGTTGGTGTTCATGTTGGCCCTGTCAATGACGATGTGGTTTCCGTCGTTCTGCACCCCCGCCTTGTCAACCAGGGAGAGGTCGGGTGAGAAACCGATGTTGATGAGTACAAGGTTGACCTCCATCTCGTATGTCCTGTCCTCCTGGTTGTTGTAGAGGACCACCTTCCTGAGCCTGTCATCCCCCTTGATCTCCTTCAGCTCCGTGTTGGTGCGAACCTCCACAAGCGAGTTCCCAAGCACCTCAAGGTTGGACTCGATGGCCCTCAGGCCCCCCCTCCTGTGGATCTGGATGACCTTGGCGACGCTGCTGAGCCCTATCGAGTTCTCAACGGCAGAGTCCCCGCCCCCAACCACCAGGACGGTCTGGCCCCTGTACATGTCCGTGTTGGGGACCGCGTAGGTCACGCCCCTGTTCTCGTACTCCTTCTCCCCAGGCAGACCCAGCTTCCTGGGCTCGAAAAGGCCCATTCCGATGGCAAGTATCACTGTCTTGGTGAGCATCTCGCCGCCCGGTGTTGATATCCTGAACAGCTTGCCCTCCTTGACGATGGATTCCACTGGGGTGTTCTCTTTCATTGGCACATTCTTGTACCTGGCGTGGTGGACCATCCTGTCGGCCAGGTACCCTGCACGGATCTCGGGGTACGACGAGTAATCATAAATGAATTTAGTCGGGTAGAGCTGGATGAGCTGGCCACCTAGTTTCCTCCCCTCAACAAGCAGGACCGACAGATGGTGGTTCATACACCTGATAGCCGCAGTAATCCCGGCCGGTCCGCCACCTACAATCACGACATCGTATTCTGGAATAGAACCTAATTCATTACCCACATCTTTTGCCATAACAGAACCCAACCAATACAAATTCAGAGCAATCCGTCAATAAAAACTAGTTTGAATACATTGCGCTGTTTGTAGTTTGAAAGTGGTGAGCCATGCGATCCTCCCGGGATTTAGTGGCCTCACCTGTGCACATTACCATTGGATTGTTTTCCTTTGGCTAACGTGCATGTGTTGCTTCGTATTGCATTATTTAATTATGGTGTATTCTCCTATCGCATTTGTTTGAATAATGAACGTGTTCGTTATTTACTCTGGAGTTTTACACCCCTTCACTTTTATTATCATAACTAATCTAGGTAGACAGTTTACTCCTCAAAAAGTGATAATTATGGGACATAAAAGCAGTGATATACTGATAAAAAACGGTTTCATCGCCACCATGGACGATAACAGGACCATCATTCCAGAAGGAGATGTCCACATCATCGATGACAAAATCGTCGAGATAGGCAAGGACCTGAAGGTAAGCCCCGAGTACGTGGTTGACGCCAAGCACCACCTCGTCATGCCGGGCTTCGTCAACAGCCACAGCCACCTGCAGCAGTACTTCAGGGGCGTTTACGAGCTCATGGGCGATTTCTTTGGGACGAATCTACCACTTGAGGGTTACAGGCAGCCAGGACAGATGGAGACCCTGGGGCTTGCATCGTGCGCCGAGTTCATCTACGGCGGCTCAACCACAAGCATGCTCATCTACACTTACCCAGACGGTTACGCAAAGGCCGTAAACGAGGCGGGCAACCGGTGTATCATCGCCGGAGATGTCGAGCACGTCAGCCTTGAGAAGCTAAAGCACGGCGTCTTCGAGTACCTACCCGAGAAGAGGGACGCCGCCGTCAAGAGGGCCAAGGACCTGTACCACAACTGGCACGGCAAGGCAGACGGGAAGATCACCACGCTAATGTGCCCAAAGGCCCCTGACATGACCGAGCCAGAAGTCTACCTTGACATGAAGGCTTTCGCCGACGAGCACGGGCTGAGGCTAACTACTCACCTGAGCCAGAGCCAGAGGGAGTACAAGCAGGTCAAGAAGCTGTACGGCAAGACCCCTCCACAGCACCTCTACGACCTGGGGATCATGGACGACAAGCTCACAGGGGCCCACCTGACCTATGGTACAGCCAAGGACTTCCAGCTCATCAAAGAGACGGGCATGGGCATTCTCCACTGCCACAGCGTCGAGAGCCCCCTCATCGACTGGATCGATATGGGTATCCCCGTTGGGCTGGGCACTGATGACTACTTCCACGACATGCTTGACCTAATGAGGAAGCAGAGGAATGGTGTCATGGCTAGGGCGTCCAAGACCGGCGGCTACCTTGGCATGATAAACGCTGGCAGGGCATCAGCGAGGCCAGACTTCTACACCATGCTTGAGCTCGCCACCATCGGAGGGGCCAAGACCCTGGGCATTGACAGCGAGGTGGGGAGCCTTGAGGTGGGAAAGAAGGCCGACGTTATCACGTTCGACCTGATGAACCCGTACATCATCCCCACAAGGGACCCAATCACCAGCGTCTTCCTCTACGGTACACCAGGCGACATCGACAACGTCATTGTGGACGGCAGGTTCCTGAAGAAGGACAAGGAGATGACCACCATCAACCTGGACGAGGCACTTGTAGCGGCACAGGGAACATGTGATGAGATCATCGACAAGTTCTTCGAGGAGCACCCCGATCAGGGGAAACTATGGAAGGCGAAAGCCAACCAAGAATCCACAAATATCGGGACATCTTCTACCATTTAGATGTCCAGACCACTCATAGTTGTTAGCCGCTGCCTCGGTTATGAGGCGTGTCGGTACAACGGCGAAATTATTTCTGTTAATTGGCGCATTGAACTTGAAAAAGTAACTGATGTCATCACTGTTTGCCCTGAAGTCTTAGCTGGTCTTGGCGTCCCCCGTAAGCCAATCAACCTCTACCGGAATGGCCAGGTACATGTCATTCAGGACGAAACCGGCCTTGATGTGACCGAGGCCATTGAGCGGGCATCTGATGGGTTCTTATCCGCCGTTGGTGACGTTGATGCCTTCATCTTGAAGAGTAAATCACCTTCATGCGGGCTTGGAACGACGAAGATACGAGAAGGAGATTCTTATGAGATCGGTTCTGGAGTGTTCGCCCGGAAGGCAATGGAAAAGTACGGTGAAGCTGTACTCATCGATGAGACCGGGTTGGAAGAAGAGGGCGTTGACGCGTTCCTCAGGCGAATCTAGGCTACACTCCTCTTGTGCATGCCCTTGAGCATGGCTATCTGGCCGCTGTGGTGAACGACCTCCCTCAGGAGGTGGAACAGCAGGTTTTTGGTCACGAGCTCCCTACCCCAGAGCATGAGCTTTGCATCCAGCCCATCTTCATCAAATCCCCTGATGCCATCTACGACTATCCCGCGGGCCTCGTTCAGTTCTTTCAGTAGCTCCTCGTAGGTGTGCGGCGTACTCTCGTAGTCGTCGTCCCATCCATCAGGGTTGACTGTCCCGTCTATGACCTGAGGGATGAGTATCAACGCGATCCTGGCGGTGTGGGTCAGGATCGTCTCGATATCCTTTTCCCCTTCGATGGGTTTCCAGCTCAGCTGCTCCCCGTTCAGGCCACTGACGTTCTCAATCACGGCGTCGAACATGAAATCCGCGTGCTCCGCGAAAATGTTGGACATGATCCAAGGATAGGCTCAGCGTTGATAACATTTTACTACTCATGAAACGCGTTACTATTTTGGGCGTTTTATCTATACCAAAGGCAGGAATTGTAGCTACGCGCCAGGAAACTTGAGAAAATCGTAATTTGAAAGGGTTATAAATTAGGGTGTTGAGTATTTTTTGATGCAGCAGATTCAAACGGAAGTTGAGCAAATGGTCCACGATTATATCCGTGATGTGGAAGATGATATTACTCAAGAGAATATCGTTAGCCATTTTAAAGGACGGCTATCAACTGAAACAGTGAAAAAAACCGTGGCTTTCCTCATATCTAATGAAATTATAATGGTGCATAAACACGGGCATATTGCATTAAATGTCACTCAGGCTGACTTTATGAAGCATAAATTTGTGCTCCTCTAGTATCCGAACCTCCTATCGTATTCTTTGGGAGTCAATAGCTCAATTATGATTACTTGTACCTGTCCTCGATGGGTTCTCACATAGTAGATGATCCTATGGGCCTCGAACGGGGTATCTGAAAACATAAACAGTGTTGAACTTTCGTTTATAGAATCGAGGTGTCAACCGCCTCGGGATTTTATCTCCGGCATACGGATTCTATAGAATTACATATTTGGCGTCCATTATTCATTTGAATTGTTTAGAACCTCGCTTAACTTTGCGGAGTACTTCTGGATCTATAAACACCAGATTCATTACTTATATTTAGCACTACATCCTATAAAGTAAATCCTCCGTTTATTATATTTGGATGAAAAATTCTCTTACCGATGCAGTTCTTTGTGAGCTTCGCGGTGAAATCAAATTAATCTTCAGCGACATTAACTTAGTCAATTACATGCACTTCTCTCGCCTTGGATGAACTATCCTACTCCCCTCTTTCGAGAGGTTGGGAACGTTTAACTGTTTAAAGGGATACCTGATGGTAATTCGGTGATATTTTGGTGGACTTGTGGGCTTGGATGAACGACCTAGTGGCGAACTATGGCTACACGGGGGCTTTCTTCATCTCCACCTTCGGCAACTTTACAGTCTTCTTCCCAGTGCCCTTCGTCCTCACAATATACGCCTTCGGCGCGACCCTGAACCCCCTAATGCTTGGGCTGGTCTGTGGACTCGGCTCCACGGTGGGTGAGTTCAGCGCCTACCTAATCGGGATGGGCGGCAGGCGGGTGCTGCATGACAGGTACTCCAAACAGCTGGACACCGCAAAAAAACTGGTGGAAAAATACGGGGTGGCCATCATCTTCCTCTTCGCGTTGCTTCCGCTGCCAGACGACCTCATCCTCATCCCATTGGGCATGATGAAGTTCGATATCAAGAGGGCGATAGCCGCTATGTTCGCGGGAAAGTTCCTGATGTGCACCGCGGTGGCCTACGCGGGCCGGTACAGCTACACTATAATCAGGGACGTGTTCGCGTCAAGCGGCTGGCTCGGCGGTGTGCTATCCACGGGGCTGATGATCGTGTTCATCTACGCGATGCTCAAGATAGACTGGTCAAAATTCATTGAAGAGGACCTGGAACTGGTCTAGAGCTCCGAGAAGCCGTTGACCGTGTCCCAGTCCAGTTTCCTCAGCAGTTCAACGATGAGCCTTATCATGTTCTCGGTGTCCTTGAGGCTCAGCAAACCGATGTGGCTGTGTATATGCCTCGTTGGCACCGTCAGGACAATCGAGGGACATCCCGAGCTGTTGACGTGAATCCTACCCGCGTCTGTACCGCCTCCCGCCATCTGGCTGAGCTGGATCGGTATCTGGGCCTGTAACGCGGTGTCCAGGACGAACTCCTTGAGGCCCTGGTTGGGTATCATGCTCCTGTCATAGGTTATCATGCCTGGGCCACCGCCCATCTTGGTGGCCGCCTCGTGGGCCTTGATACCCGGAACATCGCCCGCGATATCGACCTCCAGTACTATTGCCACATCAGGGTTCACCGTTTGAGCCATAGTCTGTGCGCCCCTGAGGCCCACCTCCTCCTGGACGGTGGCTGCTCCGATGATTACGTTGGGGT
>CAYLJH010000091.1:0-7413 GCA_964383685.1 uncultured Candidatus Bathyarchaeia archaeon
GAACCGCAAAAAAGGTTCCTAACATCTTTTCGCCCTTCTGGAAGTTTCTCTGGCGGCTCCGAGTATTTCTCGATGATTTCATCAAGGCTCTTCGTGAATATAGTCCATGCCTTGTTGTCGTAGACATCTGGAAATTTCTCTTTTGATTTTTCGCGTTTTTCTTTGAACCTGTCAATGGCGTCTTCTCAATAATATTTTTGGATGGCTTCAAGGCAGATTAACTGTCCCAGTTCCATTGTTTCTTTATCCTTTACTAGTGCGTTAGCCTCACATTTTCTTTTACCATACTCTCGACGTTGACTACGGGAAATATCATCCCATGTTTCGTCGCTTATTCCCATTGTTTTGCGTTCTAATTCTGCAAGGGTATCCATGTAGTGCTTAACATCTGTCCTATTCCATTTTGGGTCTTTTCCGCTTCCAGATTTGAGGTTATCTATCCACATCAGATTATTTTCCGTGATAGTGTTGTGGTTCAGTCCAAACCTTTCTATTATGAGTTTGTCTGCCCTCCACCCCATCGCTCCCTCAAGGTCATTCAGCCCCTTTCTGAAGGTATCCGATATTTTGAGACCCGCAATGTCATAGTCGTAGAATAAGAAAAGCACAGGTGTTAGTCCCCTTTCTTCGGCGGCTTTACATGCGTCTATGATTTTTTTTTCTTGATTCGATAGTGTACCACCCTTTTGAGTTCATCAGAGGAAGCGTAAAAAGACGGCATACGCCACGGAATAAGTTTCTAATGTCGATTTTCTCAACCGCCATCATCAGATAATATTCCTCGCCATCCCAATAATCCGTAGTCACATGAGGGAGTGCAATCTCCAAAATCCGTTCTATGTCGTCCTTTAACATCTGTAACGGTGGAGCTATCCCCTGGATTTCATGAACCTCTGTAAAGCTACGAGTCTGATCTTGATCTGGAGCCGTAAAGTCGATAGGTAAGTATCCAAGCTTTCTGCAATCATTGATCGCCTTCTGGCAACGAGAAAAACCGGCTCCTTTTTCAAGTCGATTAAGCCCTTCTAAAACATAGCACCATCCTCTGGCAGTTAACTTCGTGAGTATCGCGCCCTCTAGCAATGACTGGTACTGTTTCATTATTTTAGCGAACTCGACGAGGTTTTCCCTATATTTTTCGTTTGTAAATTTTCCTGACGGTATCCAATGCACTGGCTTGTGAGGGCTTGAGAGGCGATAGGTTCGCGGTCTCATGGAGGTCAGGCCTAACGTCAAGAAGGTCAAGGTCTTCGACATTATCCCGGCGGCCATGGAGGCTTTCGCCATGAAGATGAGTGAGATGTTCCCAGGGCCAGAGTTCGTTGCAGTTGCCAGCGCACAGGAGGCGGCCGAGGGTAGCGATATCATCATCACATGCACACCGAGCCCCAAGGCGTTCATTGACGGCGCATGGCTCAAAAAGGGCTGCCACGTATCAGCCATCGGCGCCGACAACAGGATCCGGGATACTAACCAAGCCAGTGCTCATCAAGAAGATAGATCCAAACAGTACATAGCTCCAGTTCAGCGACAGGTCTATGTGTAGCATTACTGATGATCAATACCTACTTATCCAGAAGCGTTCCCAGCTTCAGGACGTATTTGGGTGCTGATGAAAGCCTTCAAATTCGCCTATTCCGCACATATCTCGTCTTGGTCACCGATAGAGTAAGGGTCAGCATCGCCTCGGCAAGCGTGTTAGGGCTTGTAAGAGCCAAAATGACGGTTCCAACCACAACAGCTTACCTGATGTCATATCACGAAGGCAGTTGTGAGGCTAACTGCAGCTTCTGCGCCCAAGCATACGGCCACGAGGCGAACCGGGAGCAGCTTTCAAGAGTTGTGTGGCCTGATTTCACCACCGAGGAGGTCCTAGCGGGCTTCAAGAACCCAGCTATGGACGTGCTTGAGCGTATCTGCTTCCAAGTAATCAATTACCCAAACTTCCTGAACGAGACAACAGAGATACTCAAGCTCCTCAAACAGGAGACAGATCAACCATTATCCGTTGACATTTGCCCCGTCAGCTTTGAGGATCTGAGGAAACTCCACGAGGCTGGAGCCGAGCGCATCAGCATACCCCTTGACGGCGCCACCGAGAAGATATTCAACGACGTAAAGGGCAAGAACGTCGGCGGTCCCTACCGGTGGGAGAGGCACCTAAAGACACTGGAGAAGGCCGTGGAGGTCTTCGGCGAGGGCAAGGTGGGCACAAACCTCATCATAGGGCTCGGCGAGACCGAGCGTGAGGCAGTTGAATTCATGCAGAAACTCATCGACCTAAAGGTCAGAACCATTCTGTTCGCGTTTACGCCGTTGAGGGGAACAAGGCTGGAGTCACTGATGCAACCCGACCTATCCTCTTACAGGAGAATACAGGTGGCGAGACACCTCATCGTGTACAAACACGCAACGATTGATAACATCCGGTTCAACCAGGACTGCAAGATCACGGGGTTCGACACCCCAAACCTAGTTGAGCGCCTTGGGGACGGGGAGGTATTCAGGACCACAGGGTGCCCCGGCTGCAACAGGCCGTTCTACAACGAGAGACCATCCGGGCCCTTCTTCAATTATCCACGAGCCCTGACAGGCGAGGAGATAAAGAAAGAACTGAATGAACTGGGTCTAAACTAGAGTAATTTACCGAGAATACAAGCTACTTGGAGAATTATTTTCCCCCCCTCTAACGAGTAACCTGTAATATCCTGAAACTTGCTTATTCTAGTAAGATTCACTGTAACAAGGTACAAACCCCGATCGGAAATCAGGAGTTCTTTTCTCAACGATTACACGCATTCTGAAACATTTTTTCACGATAGGCATGTTACTTGAAGCAAAACCCATGAAGAACGTTTATCATGATGCACCTGTTTCCAGCACGGTGATTCAGAGACCCTCCCCGTATTTGGATGTGAAAAACACATATCCAAGATAACCCAAGGGTTACCCAACATGACTGAACAGTGGCGTCTCATCGACATGCGCATAGAGAACGCACCAACCCAGATGGCCATAGACGAGGCAATAGCCATCGCCAGGCTCAAACACGACACACCAAACACTATAAGGGTCTACAGGTGGCAACCCTCAGCCGTAAGCATCGGGTACTTCCAGAGCATCGAGAAAGAGGTAAACCTGGAAGCCTGCAAGACGTACGGCATAGACATCATCAGGAGGATAACTGGCGGCGGCGCAGTATACCACGACTACGGCGGCGAGATCACCTACAGCCTAGTGGCGCCCGAGAACCACCCGAGCATGCCAAGGGACATCCTTGAGAGCTACGGCAAAATCTGCGGAGCCATCGTGAACGGCCTGGGGCACATGGGTGTGGACGCCGGGTTCAAGCCCATTAACGATATTATAGCCGGCGGTAAGAAGATCAGCGGAAACGCGCAGACGAGGCGCCACGGAGTGGTCCTCCAGCACGGCACGATCCTTGTTGACAGTGACATCAAGCGCATGTTCGAGGTGCTCAGGGTGTCCGACGCCAAGATCAGCGACAAGCTCATCCAAGCCGTCGAGGAACGGGTCACCAATATCAGGCGCTACTTGGAGAGGGATGTATCCTTTGATGAGGCAAGGAAAGCCCTCATCAAGGGGTTTGAGGAGAGCTTTGATATGGAGTTGGTCCCATGTGAGTTAACCGAGGAAGAGGAGATCCTGGTTAGGGAGCTGTACGAAAAGTACAGCAGCCACGACTGGGTGTTCCAGAGGTGATGAAGTGAAGAAGGCAGAGTACAAGGTTCCAGGCGGGAAACTCCTAGCCGTCGAGGTTTCAGAGAAGGACGGGAAGATAGCTGAACTCAAGCTCTCTGGGGACTTTTTTATGCACCCGGAGCCCGCGATATTTGAATTAGAAAAAGCATTACTGGGAAAGCCAGTAACAGAGCTAGCCTCGGTGGCCACAAGTTTCTTCGACAACGACGAGATAACTCTCTTCGGCGTCGAGCCACTGGATTTCGTCAAGGTAATCGCGCTGGCGCTAAGCCCTGAGTAGCCTGTGATCCAGGTTTCTTGGTGTCGCGCAGCACGAGTCTAGTCTCTGAATCCTATACCCTTGATCCAGCGCCTTCCTCTCGGTGCTTCGTGAAGCTAACGCAATCCTGTCCGCACCGGCCTCGATGGCTCTCCACTCAAGCTCCTTCTTGTAGTCTCTGCTCCGCATGCAGCCCAGGCTGATATCTGAGTCAGGGTTCATCTCCTTCGCCTCGGCGATGAGCTGGACTATATCATCGATCTTCGGGGGCGTCACCTTCGCCATCGGTGTGTCCACTGTGGGGATCAGGCTGATGAAGACGATGGTCTCGGGCTTGATCTCCGAGGCTAACTCCAAGGCCCTCCGCTCTCCCACCACTTCACCGAAGTGGAGTCCGACGCATATGTGGGGTGCGATGAAGGGTACTCCGCCGTCCCTGAGGTGTATCAACGTGTCCCCGTAGTCTTTGATGTCTTGGTCGAGGCCGTAGACCTCCCTGAGGGTCTTCTGGCTCCCAACGATGTCGACGGATGTGATGTCTACTCCAGTGGAGGCGATCTCCTCGGCCGCCTCCCTGGTGAGCATTCCAGTGTGTAGGTTGAGCACCAGATCCGTGTTGTCTTTGACCCATCTTATGGTCTTCAGGAACGGTTTAAGCGGGACTCTTCCATCGATGGTGGAGCCGCCGCTGATCAGCAGTCCCACGCCTCCTGTTGCCTCGTGTTTCATGCAGAACTCTTTCAAGAGCTCGGGCTTGCTTGTGTTTGGCATGTGTTGGAGGTAGTGACCCTTGCAGTGGTTGCATTTCAGGTCGCACTCGGGGCCCGTGATTGATACGCTTGGGAACTTGGGTATCGGGTAGTAGAATCTGACTGTTCTGGGCACGTTGGGTCAAAAAAGCAGTCAGAGAACAGGATAAATAGTTTCCTACTGACGACCATACGAGTCCCACTAGTGAAAGATAGGGTAACTATGATTAATCGACCTGCACTCTTTTATTTTCGTTCTTATTAGCTGTCACCAACATACTTCCCGTTCTATATCCCTCTAAATCTAGAGTAACGAAATTGAACCCCAATGACTTAAGTTCTTCAGCGATCCTGTCTAGGGTCCTAATGTCGAAAAGTTGTTGCCTCTCATCTCTACCTACCTCTATCCTTGCCAACTTACCATGGTCCCGAACTCGAAGCTGTCTAACACCACTTATTTTCTTTACAAGCTGCTCCGCTTCTCCGACTCTCTTTAACTTTTCAATCGTTATCCTTTCACCGAATGTCATCCGTGAAGCTAGACAAGCCAAAGCGGGTTTATCATGAACTGAAAGACCCATACTCTGAGCCAAAGCCCGAATCTCTTCCTTAACATAACCCGTCTCGACCCAAGGACTGTAAACATTTTGCTTCTCCCTCACAGCATTAAAACCTGGTCTGTGACCCCCTAGATCGCTGAAATTTGTACCCTCAAATACAACTTTGAATCCGATCTCATGTGCAAAGGATAATAAAGAGTCCACCAATTCTTTTTTACAGTAATAACATCTATTTTCTGGATTTAGGGCAAAGTTCTCTTTGGATAATTCATCGGTTTCTATTATGTAATGTTTAACACCTATTTCTTCGGCTACCCTTCTGGCGTCGTCTAATTCTGTAGAAAGGTATGTCGGAGATTTCGCAGATACGGCCACGACTTTTTCTCCTAATACGTTGTGGCAGACAGCGGTTAGAGTAGCGCTATCTACGCCTCCGGAAAATGCGACTACAACTCCCCCTGCCCCTTTTTCCATTATAAAGCGCCTCAATCTCTCATGTTTCTCAGATAAATTTTCCATAGTCATTCCCTTGTAGAACCTCTCTGGCTTTTGTCTTTACTAACTCAGCGGTTTCTCTTAAAGACTTGTTTACCGTCTCAGCAAGCCGTTTGACATCCTCGAACTCGGGTTTCATTTGAACGATATTTCCGCTTGTATCTCTCGCGATTTTCACGTTGACTTGGACATCAATTCCATCTATCTTCATGCTGACCGCGATTGACTCCCGGGCCAGGATGTGTCGTTGACAAGGATACATCCTGACCCCGAGGGTGCCGGTCTCCTCCATCAAGAGCATTGAGAGGCGTTCCACGTTCTCTCTGCTGGTAATCACCTTCAGTATATACCCTGGACGGTTCTTCTTCGTGGTCATGGGGACGACACTAATGTCCTTGGCTCCCGCTTTCATCACCCTATCTATGGTGTACCCGATTACCTCACCCGTCACATCATCTAGGTTTGTCTCAAGAACGTAGATGCGGTCGCTTAACAATCCATAGCTGACAGGTTTACCCATGGTTACGCGGACTACGTTAGGGATCAACTCAAAGTCTTTTGTCCCTGACCCGTACCCCGTTCTCGTTGGCTTGAACATGGGGTAGAAGGGCGTGGCCACGTCCACCATGTTAACCAGAAGAGCAGCGCCGGTGGGAGTGGTCAATTCAAAGTTGATTGGGCCGCCGACCATGGGAAACTCCTTGGAACTCAGTATCTCAAGGGTGGCGGGTGCGGGGCTCGGCACCGTACCGTGAGAGAACTTAAACAGTCCGCCTCCCACCGCCACGGGTGTCGAGTAGATCTTTGTGTCCTTCAAGAGCCCGAGCTCCTCTAAGGCGAGGGCTGAGCCCACTATGTCAACCACCGTGTCGATAGAGCCCGCCTCGTGGAGATGCACCGAGCCATGGGGCTCTCCGTGGATCTTCGCCTCTGCCTCGATTAACGTATCGATGGTGTTTAAGGCGAGGTTTTTTGCCCTCGATGAGAGACTCAATGCGTTTATGGATTTCTCGATGACCTCTCTGATCTCGGAGCCGTGTACGTGGTGGTGCCCGTGTTCCTCGGCGTGTACATGGAGCTTCTTTGCGCTGAACCCCCTTCGTGATACCGTCTCCACCTCAATCTCTAAACCCGTGCAGCTCTCAAGGTATTCACTGACTGTCTCCATGGCCTCGATGAACCTTGGAACGTTAACGCCCAGGTCCAGGAGAGCCCCGACCATCATGTCCCCTGCGACCCCGGCGAGCTGACAATCGATAACAAGAATCCGCTTTACGTCTGTCAAACATTTCACTTATGTAGCCTGTGTAAAGGTAATATCTATCCCTTGTCATAATCATTGAAAGCGGAGGTCAGGGTTTTGAGAGAGGTATTAAGAAGGCTTGCTAGGAACGAGATATCCATCGATGAGGCCGAGATGTTGTTGAAGGTGACAGCGATCACCGAGCTAGCTGACATGGCCAAGCTGGATGTTAACAGGGAGATCAGGAAGGGGGTCCCGGAGATCATTCTTGCCGAGGGAAAAAAGATGGAGGATGTGGTCAGGATCGCCCTGAAGATGCTGGATAACGCGGGCAGGGTCATCGTCAGTCGGGGGGACAGGGAGTGTTTAGACGCGGTGAAGGCT